>NZ_DAOLGP010000026.1:0-59107 GCF_035329545.1 Candidatus Neomicrothrix sp. | reverse complement strand
CACACCCCAAACCCGAACCACACTCGGGTTACGGGTTACTGACCCACGCTCCTAGCGGGGACTCGTCGAAGTTCCAATCGTCGGCGGGGGCGACCGCTGTGAGGTCGTCGCCGAAAACATCTGGGAACACGTCATCGTCAAGATCCACGGCGTCCGCATCGTCATCGTCGATCACCTCGGCGCGCTTCGAGCGACGACGTGACCAGACCACCGCCAATGCCACGCCGACGAGCACGAGCGCAGCGATGATGCCCAGCGCCAGCAACGGCGCCACCGACGACGAGTCCTCCTTTGGGCCTGCCTGCTTTGAACGTGTCTCGGCCACGTCAGCCGCACCCGCATCGGCCTCGTCAGAGTCGGCCGTGTCGGGTTCGGTCGTCGACGGCGGGGTCGTCGTCGTGGGGGCCTCCGGCTCTGCTGCAGCGACGACACCGCCCCCCGGGTTGACCGAGGGAACGTCGGGTTTCACGTCGGGCATCGGCGCCAGCACGACGGGACGCTGCACCGCCAGGAGAACTTCCCAGTTGAGCGGCCACGGGTTGGCCGTGCATCCCTCGAGGCCGTTTGCTTGGGGCGCCATCAACGCCTCGGGTTCGCCGGGCACCGGACATCGATTGGACGGGTGAAACTGGCTGAGCAGATGGCCGACACCGTGGTTGACGAGGAATTGGCGGTACGTCTCCACGTCAGGCCAACCCTCAGGCGCTGTGCGCCAGCCGTCGGCATTGAGCACCACCACGGGACCGTTCTGGCAGCTCAGCGTTCCACCGGTCTCGATGGGCGCACACAGCTCATCGACGACATCGGGTTCGGCCAGGACCAACCGGTTGGCACTGTCGGGGTCGACGTCGAACGTGAAGCCGGCCTGACCCCAGCCGCGCGGGTCGTTCAACGTCGACATCGTGATCACGGACAACTCGTCGGTGGAGACGTCGTCCACCCGGGATTCGATGGCCAACGCCACCGTCTCCTGGGACGGTTGATTCTGCGCACCGGCCGGCCCAGCGATGCCCAGCACATTGGCCGCCCCGACGGCGGTCACCAGGGCGACGACGATCGACAGCAGCCTGCCGAGGTTCCCGCGGGCCATCGGTCGCTTCCGGAGGGGCCGGATCACGGCCGACACCCGAGCACGAGGAACTCCGGCGTGGTGATGGACGGGTCGAGCGGTCGGTAGGTGCCCGTGTCCGCCGAATGGATCTGGGTCACCTCGAGGCCTGCCCGCTCGACGAGCAGCCGCAGCTCCCGAGGCGTGTAGCAGGTGGTCCACAGGTCGGCCTCGGTGGAACCCCCCACCTCGGACCGGATCTCGGTGCGCTCGTGGTTGACTCCCGAGGCCGCGTCGAAGCGGTCACGCTCCTCCAGGTTGGCCACCTGGAAGTAGGCCGAGAACGCCGAGAAGGCAAACCGTCCGCCCGGACGCAGCGCTCGACGCACGCCGTCGAGGACCGCCAGGTCGGGCTGCAACAGCTGGGGATCGTCGGTATCCACGGCCGGACCACCCAGCCCGAACGCCCCCTGACACAGCGAGATCGCAGCGTCGAAGACGCCATCGAAGTGGAGGGCACGGGCGTCGGCCCGTTGGAAGGTGGCGCCGTCGGGCGCCTCGGCTGTGGCCAGCTGAATGAAACGCTCCGAGATGTCCACGCCGGTGACGCGAACGCCCCGCCGGGCGAACTCGTGGCTGTGGCGCCCCGGGCCACAGCCCACGTCGAGCAGCGTCATCCCCGGCTCGAGGCCGAGCAACGCGATGAGCGAGTCCACCTCCCGCACGGTGCCCTTGGTGAACGAATAGCGCAGGTAGGCGGCACCGAGGTGGTCGGCCAGCCCTTCAAACCAGTGCCCGTCGCTTGGGTCGTCGGCGGGAAGACAGGCCTGTGGGTTGACCGACATCACCGTCCACAGTAGCGAGGGCCAGCGGCCCTCCGGCCAGACGCCCCCGGCCAACCGGGGTGGCCTAGGCTGCTGGCATGCAGACGTCGAGCCGGGGTAACGCCAGACTCAACGAATACCACCCGGCGTTCGAGGAGTACTGCGAGGCGATCTTCGAGCTGCACGAGGACGATGTGGCGGTCATCCAGGCCCGCATCGCCGAGCGCCTCGACGTCTCCCGGCCGGCGGTGTCCGAGATGGTGCACAAGATGGCCGACGAGGGCCTGCTGACCGTCAACCGGGGCAAGATCGCCCTGAGTGTGGAGGGGATGAAGCTGGCCGAACAGGTCGTTCGCCGCCACCGCTTGGCCGAACGGTTTCTCACCGATGTGCTCGGCCTGTCCTGGGCCCTCGCCCACCAGGAGGCCGGCAAGTGGGAGCACGTCATCTCGACCCCGGTCGAGGACGCGATGGCAAAGCTGCTCGGCGATCCGACGACCTGCCCCCACGGCAACCCGATCCCAGGTAGCGATTACCGCGCCCCCGACCTGGTCGCCCTGTCGGAGCTGGCAGTCGGCGACGGCTTCACGATCACCCGCATCCCCGAGGAGCTGGAGTTTGCCAAGGGCATGCTCGAGTTTCTCGAAAGCCACGAGCTGCTGCCCGGAGCGGTCGGCACGCTGGTGGCGCTCTCCCCCGACGGGTCGGCCACCGTTTCGATCGACGACGACACGGTGGGCATCGGATCGTTCGCCTCCGAGCGCATCATGGTGAAGGCCGCCTGAGCGAAGCCGGTTGCACGGAGCCGGCCGAACCGGGCAGGGCTTGAGCGGGTTGAGCTCACGAGAACAGAGCTTGGGCGGGCAGGCCTCAGGTCGCCGAGCGCAGGGCGTCGACCGGCTCGAGGCGGGCGGCACGCCAGGCCGGATAGGCACCGGCGAGTAGTCCCGCAGCGGCCCCGAGAGCGACGGCAACCAAGGGGAGCCACGGGTCGAGCACGGGCGTCCAACCACGGTTGGCCGCCACGGCGACGGTCACCACCACGCCCGTGGCCGATCCGACCATGCCGGCCAGGGTGCCAAGCAGGGCGCTTTCGGCGAGGAACTGGGCGGCGATGTGGCGACGGCCCGCACCGAGGGCCCGGCGCAGACCGATCTCCCCCACCCGCTCGAGTACGGACACCAACGTGACGTTGGCAATGCCCAGTACGCCGACGAGCAGGGCAACACCACCGAGCATGAGGAACAGCCCGGACACGTCCTCGGCCACGCCCCGCCGGACATCGGAGGGCTCCCAGCCGGCGGTGGCGGTGATCAGGTCCGGTTCGTTGGGCGACAGGGCCAACGGCACCTGATCGGCCACCTGCCCCGCTGCGCCGACGTCGGTCTCGGCGACCAGCCCCGACGGGGCGGTCAGCCCCAGTCGGCTGCGCGCCGTACCGTCGGGCACGACGACCGCGTCGAGCAGCTCGCGGCGACGCTCGGCCGTCGAGATGATGCCGATCACCGCATAGGGGTCGTCACCGATCATGATGGCCGGCGACGAGCTCAGCCGGGTGATGCCCAGCTGATCGGCGGCAGCGGCCCCCAGCACCGCTACCTGGTCGCCACGCCGGTCGTGCCCGGCATCAAAGAATCGCCCGGAGCTCAGCCGCCCCCGTATCGCGCGCAGCAGATCGGGCGAGGTTGCGATGACCGGCGGGGCGACGACCGGCGGGGGGCTGGGGGCGGCCACGGGTACAGCGGTGACGGTCTGACCCTGAGCCAACACCACGTCGCTCAGGGTGGCGGCCGCGTCCACTCCCGCCAGCCGGTCAACACGCCGGGGGGCATCCCAGCCCATCGGGTTGCCGACCACCACCCGCTTGGAGCCGTCCGGACCGCCGGGCACGGTGGCCGGCTGGACATCGACGGTCGAGGCGGCCAGCTCGTCGAAGCGATCGACGATCTGTTGGCCTGCGGTGCGGCTGAGCCCGGCGGTCGCCACCAGCGTGACGATGCCGAGCACGGTACCCAACGCGGTGAGCACCGCCCGCCCGGGACGGGCAAAGGCCGAGCTGAGCGCCTCGTCGACCAGGTCGCGCAGGGCCAGCCCCGACCGGGCGGGCGGCTCGCCGGACGTGGTACCTCGCGGCTCGGTCGGGTCGACGGGAGCGTCCGTCGCTACGCCCGCCGACGGCTCCGTCGCCGTCTCGCTCCCTGGCCCGGTCATCCCGCCACCTCGGCTGCCGGCACCCTCAGCGCTCCGTCGCGCATGACGGCGACCGTGTCGCTGCGACGGGCCACGTCGGCCTCGTGGGTCACGACCAGCAGCGTCTGCCCGTCAGCGTGCAACTCCTCCAACAGGTCCATCACCTCGGCGGTGGTGGACGAATCGAGGTTGCCGGTGGGTTCGTCGCACAACAACAACTCGGGGCGTCCGAGCAGCGCACGGGCGATCGCCACCCGCTGACGCTCCCCGCCCGACAACCTGGTGACCGAGGAGTCCAATCGGGCACCCAGGCCCACCCGGACGAGCGCCTCATGGGCCCGAGCCCGCCGATCCCGTCGGGGGCCCCGACGGTACAGGTCGGCGACCATGACATTTTCGGTGGCGGTGCGGGTGCTCAACAGGTGAAAGGACTGGAACACGAAGCCCAGCCGATAGGCGCGAAGGCCGGCGCGACGGGCATCGCTCAGCGAAGCGACATCCACCCCGTCGAAGCGATACGAGCCCTGTGTGGGACGGTCCAGGCAGCCGATCAGGTTCAACAGCGTGGACTTTCCCGAACCGGACGCGCCGGTGATCGACCACCACTCGCCGCGCTCGATACGCAACGACACGTCGGCCACCGCGTGGATCGGCTCCTCGCCGCCCATCGTGGCCCACACCCCGGCCAGCTCGACCAACGCCGGGCTTGCGCTCTCAGCCACGGCTGGGGTCGGCGTCGTCCGGGGTGGACGTCGGCGTCCCATCGGCCGTGCCGACCACCACCTCGTCGCCCGCCTCGAGCGCCCCCTTCCCGGTCGGCGTCACCTCAACCAGCCCACCGGCGGTCAGCCCTGGTTCCACCTCGACCACGGTTGGCGATGCCTGGTCGTCGTCGTTCGACTGCGGCTCGACCACCTCCACCCGGGTGCTGCCGTCGCCGCCGAGCGACAGCGCAGCCGCCGGCACGACGAGCACCTTGTCGTCGGTGCTGCGCACCCGGAGCGTGACGGTGACATCGGCGCCGAAGCTGTTCGCCGGTGGATCGGTGGGGGCGAGCGTCACGGCGTATCGCTCGGGGCCGGCACCACCGGTGCCCGCGCCGGAGGCCACCGCCACCACGGTGGCCTCGAAGGTCTCGCCCGAGTCGGTGAGCTCGACGCTGGCCCGCTGTTTGGGCTTGACCAGCTTGCGGTCCACCTCGGCCACCGATGACCGGATCTGGGGAACCTCGGACCCCAGCGTCATCACCGCCCCGTCGATGCGAGAGCCTCGCTGCACGGCGGCCTTGGCCACCCGGGCCGGAAGCCGGGGTACGAGCACCACCTCGTCGGCGGGCAGCCGGGAACCCACCCTGGCGGTGGCCGCATCCAGCGCCTGTTCGGCCTTCTTGAGGGCGGCGGCATCGCCCCCCTTGGCCGCCGCCTCGGCCTCGGCATTCAACCGGCCAACCTCCTCGGTCACCTCGGGCGGGGCACCGATCGGTGCGAACTTCCGGTCGGTGTACAGGCGATCGAGGGCGGCGGAAGTGTCGGCGTCCCAGGTGTCGTCGGCCGCCTTGGCGAAGTACCCCAGCCGTCCCAATGCCTCCTCGATCAGCCGCACGTCGTCGCCCAGGTCGCCGGGGCCGAGGTCGCGGTACATCGGCAGGTCACCGACGAGGGCGATCACCGGGCGGTTGCCCACCTCCAAGATCACGTCGCCCTCGTTGACGGTGTCGCCGACGGCGGGGGCCGAGACAACCACGTCGTCGGCGGGACCGATGCTCGAAGCCGCCAGCGTCACCTCGGTGGAATCGACCGCACCAAGCGTGCCCCGGATCCGCAGATCGGCCGAGAGCACCCTGCGTTCCACCGGCACGGTGATCGGGCCCGACGCCGGCGGTTGGGCATCGAGGGCAGCGTCGGCCGGGGACTCGATACGGCGGCCGACCAACACGCCGATGAGCACGGCCACCACCGACAGCACGACCGCGCCGATGGCGATTCGGCGCGGTGTCACCGGCTCAGCCCAACCCGGACAGCTTGGCCAACTCGTCGAGCAGGTCGCCGTTGCGGTCGACGAAGCGTTGCTCGGCGGCGCTGCGCACCTCCAGGTAAACAGGCCGGAAGTACTCGGCCTGGCAGTCGCGGTCGTCTGCGGCCATCGCCAGCTCGTCGGCCTGCAGTTGCTTGAGCTGGGCCAGGTCGACGTCGGCCGGGTCGAAGGCCCGCTCGTTGGATGCGGCGTTCCCGGCTCCGGCCTCGTCGTCATCGCCGGCGACCACTTCGGAGTCGCCCCCGGCTCCCGGGTCGGTTCCTCCGTCGGCGGGCTTGTCCTGCTGGGACTCGTCGCCGCTCTGCTCCGCTCCGGCGTCAGCGGGCACGCTGGTGACGCCGCCCAGGTCGGGCTTGGGTGATTCGGTGCTGGCGAACAGCACTTCATCGAGCCGTTCGGACAGCTGCGCCTCGGGGTCGTCCACCGTCGTCACCCGATGGCCGGACCGGCCCATGCACTCGGCCCACCCCTTCTGAGCCTGCTCGAGCTCCGGCGACGACTTAATCAGGTCGGCGGTCGAGTTAATGCCCAGATCGGTCGACGCCTGGTTGAGCTTGGTCGACAGTTGCTCGAGCCGGACGAGATCCTTGGAGTTGTCCGCATTCATGCCGGCCAGCGTGCAGGAGCCAACCAGCTGTTCCAGCCCGGGGTCGTCGGCACCCTGGGCGCCACCATCGGGGTTGGCGTCGGCGTCGAGGTCGGACTGCGAACCGGCGTTGGGGTCTTCTGAACCGGCCGAGTCCGCAGCGCCTCCGGCCGCCGCAGCGTCACCGGGGATCGTTGGCTCGGCGCCCTCGGCAGCGAACTGGCCCATCTGGCCCGCCAGGTCGGGACCGAACAGGTCGGTGTAGTAGCGGGACTGCTCCTCGGGCGACAGCGAGTCGATGAAGTCCTGGTTGGGGTCGTCGCCGCCGGAGAACACGCCGGTGGGAGCGCCATCGGCGTAGCCGCCGTCGTCGGCATAGATCGTGGAGATGCCGTACCCCCAGCGGGTACGGAACTCCTCGTCGAACAGGTCGGCATACTCGTCCACCGCGCCGAGTTCATCCTCGATGCCGCCGGGGACCTTGACCGGCGTGTATTCCCAGCCGCGGTCGGCCATGCACTGGGCCACCTGCTTCTGCTGTTCGCTCACCAGCTTGGAGGCATCGCCCAGGTTGAGCGCCTTTGCCAGGGGAGAGGAGTAGGTCAGCTCGCCGTCCGGGGTGGACCGGTCGCCGACGGTGGCATCGTCGTCGCCTCCCGAGCATCCACCGAGCAGCAAAGCGGCGCTGGCCACCGCGGCGGCGATCACCGATGTTGTGGTTCTTTTCACGGGTGCCTCGTCGCCATCGAGCCTGTCCGGCTAGCGGGCCATCGGATCAAGGTTAGTTCACTTGTGGGCTGGTTCCGATCAACGCAGGCCACCGTGGCGACGCTGGTCGCAGTCCTTGCACCCAGTTGAGGGAACAGCGGGTGTCGGCCTGCGCCTAGCCCGCTTCCGCCTTGGCGTCCGCCTCGAAAGCGTCGAGGTTGGCGTACTCCTCGGAGGTGTCCACCCAGTCCTCGAACTCGATCACGCCCAGCTCCTCGAAGCGCCGGCGCAGCCAGCCGCCCGAGGCGTCGAGCAGGCCCAGCTTCTTGGTGTTGGGCACGATCTTGGAAAACAACAGCTGCTGAAACATCGTCTGTGCCGGCGGCGGGTGCTCGGCCATCAGCTTCAGCACGGCGCGAGGATCGACACCCATGCGCTCCCACACGTCCACCATGAAGAATCGGTTGCGCAGCCGCTCGGCCGACTCGAAGGTGAACTCTTGGCGCTCACGCAGCTCGGCGTCGGATAGCCCCTCGTAGTACTCGCGCAGGGTGAGCACGCCGAAGGCAACGTGGCGCGCCTCGTCGGACATCACGTAGCGCAACAGTCGCTTGAGCAGCGGCTCCGACGTCGTGTGGTGCATCGCACCGAACGCCGCCAACGCCAGGCCCTCGACCATGATCTGCATGCCCAGGTAAGTGAGATCCCAGCGGGAGTCCGACAGGGTGTCGGTGATCAGGGCCCCCAGGTTGGGATTCATCGGATAGTCGCCGCCGAGCTTCTCGTGCAGGTAGCGGGCAAAAACTTCAACATGGCGAGCTTCGTCGACCGTCTGGGTGGCCGCGTAGTACTTGGCGTCGATCCACGGCGTGGTGGCAGTGACATACCCGGCCACCATCAGCGCGCCCTGCTCACCGTGGAGAAACTGGCTGAGCTGGAAGCGCTGCATCTCGACCCCGACCTGGGTCCACTCGTTCAGGCCGAAGTTCTTGAAGGGCGAACCGGAGACACCCTGGAGCATCTTGAAGCGCTCCATCGAGAACTTCATCAGGTTCTCGGCCACATGTTCTGGGTCGACGTCGATGCTCCAGTCCAGGTCGGTGGCACCGTTCCACTGCGAGGTCTTGGCCTTTTCGTACAGTTTGGACAGCGCCGGGCGGGTCCGCTCGTAGTCCCAGGTGAACAGGGCGTCGGCGTTCAGCTCGACGGCACGGCCGACATCGTCGGCCCAGCCGTCGTCGTCGTAGGCGGACATGATGTGGTCGACGTCGTCGACGTCGCCCATCGGTCGCGCCGCAAACTCGTCGTCCGAAGTTCCAGGCGTCACGGTTGCGGTCATGTGATCTCTCTCCCCCGAGGCGATCGTGTGTGCGCATCTCGAACGTGGCGCCGGTGCGGACGCCTACCTCCACTGCTTCCCCCAAAGTACGCCGTACAGGCCGACCTTTGCACAACCACTGAGGGCAGGAGAGACTCCATCGGTGGCTCCCATCGACACAACCACCGGGATCCCCGGCGAGGGCGGCACCTCTCCGCTCCCGGAATCAGCGGGGGCGACGAAGGCGCGCACACCTCTCACGCTGGACCGCATCGTCAGGACGGCGATCGACCTGATCGAGTCCGAGGGGCCGGACGCCCTGTCGATGCGGCGCCTGGCCACCCGCTTGGGTTCATCGCCCATGGCCACCTACCACCACGTCGCCGACCGCACGGCGCTGCTGGAGGCGATCGCCCTCCACGTGATCACCGAACTCACCACGGAGAGCGTCGAGGCGGACGATCCACCCCAGCCTCGGCTGGAGCCGGACTGGGCGGAGGTGATTCGGGCCACCGCCAAGGGGGCGCTCGTGCTGTCGCGGCGCTACCCGGCCACGTTCGCTGCGCTGCTGCGCTGGCGCCCCACTGCGCTGGTCAGTGGCGTACTCGGCGTCTCCAGCAACCTGGTCGCCGGCGGCCTCGACGAAGCCTCCGCCCGCATGGCTGTGCGCACCGTGACCCGCTACATGATGGGCACCGTGATGGGCGAGGGGGCATCTGCGAGCACGGGGCTCAGCCGAGAGGAACTGGACGAATCGTTCGAGTTCGGCATCGAGGCGCTGCTCGACGGCATGGCCAGGCGCCTGGCCTAGGACCGCTTGCCACCCGAACCGAGGAGCACCTCGGGCAGGGGTCGCTCGTGCACCAGCGACAGTCGGCGGGTGGCGCGGGTGAGCGCCACGTACAGCGCTTGGGGGCCCCGATCGTCGGCCTCGAGGATGTCGGCCGGTTCGACGACGATCACCGAATCGAGCTCCAGGCCCTTCACCATCCGCACGACGACGACGGTCACCTGCTCGTCCAGCCCGTGGCGGGTCGCCCGGCCGAAGTCGACCCCGGCGTCGGTCAGCGCCCGCTCGCAGCGCTCGAGCCAGGCGTCGGCGCAGACGACGGCCACGCTTCCCTGGCCGACTGCGTTGACCTCCCGGCGGACCGCCCCGACCAACACGTCGGCAAAACGCGAGCTGCCCGAAAAATCGTCGACCCGCTCGACCACCGGCTCGTCGCCGAGCTCACGGATCGAGCTCGGCGGCGCCAGCCCGGGCGCGGCCAGCGGTAACAACTGCGCCGCCAGTTCCATAATCGGTCCGGGCAGGCGATAGCCGGTACGCAGCTCCACCCTGCGGGCCGGGCGACGCTGCGGCAGCGCCTCCAGCACCTCATCCCAATCGTCGTGGGCCCACGGCGACGTCGCCTGGGCGATGTCGCCCACCACGGTCATCGAACCGCCCAGGCTTCGCCGGCGCAGCGTCCTCAACTCCATTGGGGACAGATCCTGGGCCTCGTCGACCAGGATGTGGCCATAAGTGCGGATCACATCGCTCTCGCGCCTTCCCGGCCGAGCGCCGAGGCGCACCAAGGCCTCGTCGAGCACGGGCGCATCAGCGAATGCCCACACCCGCTCGGAGGCATCGTCGTGGTGGGGGCTGATCAGGAGGTCGATCTCGTCGTCGCTCAGGCGGCCGGCCGCGGCCGACGCGATGAGGGCCCGAGAGCTGTACAAGTCGTTCAGCAGCTCCGACGCGCTCAGCACCGGCCACATCCACTCGAGGGCGTATCGCACCTCCTCCATCCTGCGAATGCGGTCGCGCAGGTCCTCCGGCGCGATCGGCTGGCGCGAACGCTCGGCGAGCAGGCCGAAGACCCGCTCCTCGACCATCCGCCGACCGGCATTGTGGCTGCGAACGCGGCTGCGGACGTCGGCCACGATCCGGCGACTTTCCTCCACGCTGAGACGCAGGCGCTGGACGCCGAAGGGCACCACGAGCGGCTCCCGCAGGGCCCGCTGGCGATCCCTGACCGCCCGGCGCACCAACGCCACCATGCGCAGGTCACCCTTGACGCGCGCGACCGGCAGCGGGTCGGAGCTGGCCACCCGGGTGTCGGGGATCAGGTCGCCGATCACGGCGGTGTGTACGCCGGCCTCGCCGAGGGACGGCAGAACCTGGTCGATGTAGGACAGGAACAGGCGGTTGGGACCGACGACCAGCACCCCCTGGCCCTCGAGCGGGAAGCGATGGGTGTAGAGCAGGTAGGCCGCTCGGTGCAGGGCCACGACCGTCTTGCCCGTTCCCGGCCCACCCTGCACGATGAGCACCCCCGGCAGCGGCGCCCTGATCACCTCGTCCTGTTCGCCCTGGATGGTGGCGACGATGTCGGACAGCTTGCCCGACCGGCGCTCCTCCAGCGCCGCCACCAACGCCCCGTGGCCCTGCACCGAACCGTGGTCGAGCGCCTCGGCCGCCGAGCCGAACAGCTCGTCGTCCATGCCGAGCAGCGCCCGACCCCGCACAGCGAAGTGACGGCGACGGACCAGCCCCATCGGGTCGGAGGCAGAGGCGCGGTAAAAGGGTTCGGCCACGGGGGCCCGCCAATCGACGACGACAGGGTTCTGGGCTTGATCGGCCACCGAGATGCGGCCGATGTAGTAAGGCTCGGCACCGTCGGGCGGGGGGTCGCCCCTCGTCAGCGGTTGATCCAGGTGTCCCTCTGGGTCGGCGCCGTTGGCGGCGACGTCATCACGGTCGATACGGCCGAACATCAAGGCGCTGTCGCCAAGTTCGAGGTGAGCCAACCGGGCGGCGACGCGATCCCAGATCACATCGCGCTCGTATCGGGCCTGGAACGTGCCGCCGGGTTCGTGCACCACGGTGTCGCGCACCTCTTCGGCGGCCCGGCGGGTGGCGTCCAGGCACTCGTAGGCGAAGTCGATGTAGGCCTGCTCGGCCTCCAATTGAGGGTCTCGGCTCACGAGAACGGCGATTCCTCCGATGGGCGAATTCGTCCGACGATTGCGACGGGGCCGAATTGAGGGACAGAGCAGCCTACCGGGCCCGGCGGCGCCACCGCGGCACGCCACCGGGTCCAATCCGCCGTCCCCCGGCAGTAGGATGCGGGCCGATATGCCCGCTGAGCCCCCCACCTCCGAACCCACGCCCTCACCGTTTTTGGAAGCCGCCCGTGGCGGCTGTCCCGATCGGGTGCCGATCTGGTTCCAGCGTCAGGCCGGCCGTTCGCTGCCCGAGTACCGGGCGGTGCGGGGCAGTGGATCGATCACCGAAGCCATCCTCCAGCCGGAGCTGGCCGCCGAGATCACGTTGCAGCCGGTACGCCGCTACGGGGTGGACGCCGCCGTGCTCTTCAGCGACATCGTTACCCCGGTCCACGCCATCGGGGTGGACATCGACGTCGTGCCGGGCATCGGGCCGGTGGTCGAACAGCCTTTTCGCAGCCGGGCCGACCTCGGCCGTCTCCGCCCCCTCGACCCGGAGGCGGATACCCCGTACGTACTCGAGACGATCAAGGCGGTCATCTCGGCCACCGATGTCCCGTTGATCGGCTTCGCCGGCGCCCCTTTCACCGTGGCCAGCTACCTGATCGAGGGGCGCCCGTCGCGCACCTACGGCGCCACCAAAGCCCTGATGCTCGGTGACGAGGCCCTCTGGTTCGACCTGATGGAGGCCCTTGGCGACCTGGCCATCGCCTCGATCCGCTCCCAGGTGAACGCCGGCGCCCGGGCGGTGCAGCTGTTCGATTCCTGGGCCGGCGCCCTCACGCCCGCCCACTACCGCCGCTACGTGCTGCCCACCTCCCAGCGGGTCTTCGCCGAGCTGGCCGACCTCAACGTGCCCCGCGTGCACTTCGGTGTTGGCACCGGCGAGCTGCTCGGCCTGTTCGCCGAGGCCGGCGCCGACATGATCGGCGTCGACTGGCGGGTGCCGCTCAGCGAGGCCAGAAAGCGGGTCGGTGGCCTCCCCGTCCAGGGCAACCTCGACCCGGCGGTCGTGCTCGCCGGCGTCGAGCCCACGCTGGCCGAGGCCCGCGAAGTGCTCGGCCAGGCGGGGCCCGGTGGCGCCCACGTGTTCAACCTCGGGCATGGAGTACTGCCCGAGACCAACCCGGAGGTGCTCGAAGCGCTGGTCGAGTTCGTCCACGCCGAGGGCCGCACCATCGCCGAGGCCGGGCTGACCGCAGACGGAACGGGAGATACATCCAATGGCTCATGACGCAGAGCGGGTGCGAGGTGCCCTGATCATGGCGTACGGCTCGCCGGGGTCGCCCGAGGAGATCGAGTCCTACTACACCCACATTCGCCGGGGACGCCCGCCCACCGACGAGGCGCTCGCCGACCTGCGCGGTCGTTACGAAGCGCTGGGCGGCACCTCCACGCTGCGACGCCGGACCGCCGACCAGGTGTCGGCGATCACGCTGTCGCTGCAGCACGATCAACCCGGACGCTGGGTGACCGCACTGGGCCAGAAGCACGCTGCCCCCTTTGTCGAGGACGGCGTGGCCCACCTGCTCGAGGTCGGCGCCACCGACATCGTCGGCCTGGTGCTCGCACCGCACTACTCGGCCGCTTCGGTCGGGCAGTACCACGATCGGGCTCGGGCGACCTGCGCCGAGGCCGGCATCGGCTACGCCGGGATTCACTCCTGGTGGGGCGTCGACACCTACCGACGCTTTCTCGCCGACGAGGTCATCGAGGCGCTCGACAAGCTGCCAAACGCCACCAAGGTGTTGATCACCGCCCACTCCCTCCCCTTGCGGGTGCTCGAGGGCGACCCCTACGTCGACGAGCTCACCGCCTCGGCCACAGCGATCGCCGAGGCGGCCGGGCTGAGCGCCGACCGTTGGGCGCTCGGTTGGCAGTCCGCTGGACGCACGCCCGAGCCGTGGGCGGGCCCCGACATCCTCGACGAGCTCCGCACCCTCGCCGACGACGATGAGGTGGACGGCGTCCTGGTCGTGCCCCAGGGGTTCACGGCCGATCACCTCGAGGTTGCCTACGACCTCGACATCGAGGCATCACAGCTGGCCGACTCGCTCGGGCTGGCCTTCGCCCGCACCTCGGTGGTGAACGACGACGTGGCGGTGATGGCCGATCTGGCCGAGCTGATCCACGAGCAGACGCCCGAGCGGGGCGTCCCGTCCTCCGCGCTCGAGACCTGATGGGCCGACCCCGATGGCTGATCGGCCGACCTCGATGACAGGCGCCCGCCAGCGGTTGGTGATCGTCGGCGGCGGCATCTCCGGGCTGGCCGCCGCCTGGGAGGCCAGCATCGGCGGCACGCTCGACGTCACCGTGCTCGACGACGGCGGGGCGGCGGTCGTCCCTGCCGGTTCCCGGCCGGACATCGGGGGGAAGCTCCGCACCTCGCCGGTGGGCGGGGTGGCCACCGACGAGGCGGCGGACATGTTCCTCGCCCGGGTGCCCGAGGGCCTGGCCCTCGCCGACGAGCTCGGTCTGAGCGACCGCCTCACCGCACCGGTCGCCGGCGGCGCCGCCATCTGGATGGACGGGGCCGCCCACCCGATGCCGACCGGGCTGGTGCTCGGCGTCCCCACCGACCCGCACGCGCTGGGTGGCTCGGCGCTGCTCGAGGCCGACGACGTCGAGGCGGTGCGCTCGGAGCTGGTGCGCACCGGTCGACCGGTGGTCGAGGACCGCTCGATCGGTTCGCTGATCAGGGAGCGCCTCGGCGACCGCATCGCCGATCGGCTGGTGCAGCCCCTACTCGGCGGGATCAACGCCGGGGTGATCGACCGGCTCAGCCTGGCCGCCGTGGCGCCCCAGCTCGACGTCGCCGCCCGGTCGGGTCCTTCGCTCACCGGAGCGCTGGCCACCACCCGACGAGCCGCCGGACCGCCCTCGACGGCGCCCGCCTTCTACGGCCTTCCCGGCGGGATGACCGAGTTGGTCACCACCCTCCGCACCGCACTGTCCACTCGGGGAGTGCGCCTGCGCGACGCCGTGCGGGTGGAGTCGATCGAGCGCGCCGGCGGCGAGTTGCGAATGGTGGTCGCCTCGACGCGGACCGGCGCCCGGGCAGCGATCGCGGCCGATGCCGTGATCCTTGCCGTACCCGCCGCAGCGGCGGCGGCGCTGCTCGCCCGGACCGAACCGACCGAGCCGAGCCATTGGGCCGGGGCGCCCGAGACCGCAACCATCCTCGGCGAGTTTCACAGCGCCTCGGTGGCGATGGTGCGCCTCGCCGTCCGCCCCGACCGGGTGCGGGCACCCGCAGGGCGGGCGGGGTTGCTCGTGCCGCATAGGTCGGGGTTCGCCACCGTTGCGGTGAGCTACGCCTCGACCAAATGGGCGCACCTGGCCGAGGACGGTCTGGTGCGACTGCGGATCTCGGTGGGCCACGACGACGACCCCGAGTCCCCTCGGCTGCCCGAGGACGAGCTGGTCGACCGTGTGCTGGACGAGGCCCGCACGCTCACCGGGCTGGACGGGCCGGTGGAGCACCACTCGCTGGTCCGCTGGCACGACGCGTTTCCCCAGTACGACGTCGGTCACCTCGACCGCTGCGCGACCGTCGACGCAGCGCTCGCCGAGGAACTACCCAACGTCCTCGTCACCGGCGCGTCCTACCGGGGCATTGGTATCCCGGGGTGCATCCGCCAAGGCCGTCAGGCCGCACGCGCCGCCATCGCCGGCTGAGTCGTCCGGACTGGGACGGGACGGGCGACCGGGCCCCGTCGGCGCCTCAGCTGCTCGACTCGAGGCGAACGACGATGCGCTGGCGGGCCGAACCCGGCGGATGACAGGCGAACAGCGTTGCGGTGGCATCGACGGTCGGGCGGGCGACATCGAGCTGGTCGGGATTGACGATCTCGGTCCCGGTCACCCGATAGGTCACCGCTGAACCGGCCGGCCCAATCGTCGCCTCGTCGCCCACGTTCAGCTCATCGAGGCGGCGGAACGGTGCGCCGTGGGTGGTCCGGTGCCCGGCGAGCACCATGTTGCCCGGCCGGCCGGGCAAGGCCGTCCCCGGCCAGTGACCGACCGCCGATGCCAGCGATGTCAGCTCAACCCCCTCGGCCACGCCGCTGTCGAGGCCGATCGCCGGGATCCGCAGCCGCATCTCGGACCACCGCCGAGCGTCCGGCGCGCTCCCCGCAGCGCGCCGCGGTGTCCCGGCCGGCAACAGCACCCGTGCGGTCTCGCCGCCGTCGTCGGCACCGACGCCGGGCACCGGCACGACGGCGACCGGACCGGCTTGGGAGCGTTCGGGCGTCAGACGCCGAGCGACGACCAGCCCCGCCACCAGCCCCAATGTCACCGCCAGCACCCACGCGATCAGCGCGACGCTGCGACGGGCCCGCCGCTCGCTGCGATGCTCAGCCATGACACCCCCGCTGTCCCCGGGCGATCTGCGGCGCCCGCCGACACCCCACTCCAGCCATGATGACAGCGAACAGCGCCGATCCAAACCGGTAATTCACCGGTCTCGGGACTCAGCCGGCCAGCACCCCCAGCATCCACACACCGGCCATGAGCGCCACCGCCGTCAGCTCGATCAGCATCGCCAATCCCACCGCTCCCAGCGCCGTCCGGGTCGATTGCCAGGCGAGCGAGTGCGCGCGTAGCCGGGCCCACTCGGCCAAGTAGACGCCGAGCACGAAGCCGATCGGGGCACCCACCACCGGCACGACGAAGAACCCGACCACGCCGAGCACCCCTCCGACCAAGGTCGTTGTGTTTGGGACGCCTTGGCCGCTCATCCGACGCGAAGGCACCAGGTACTTGATCACGAAGCCGACGGCGGCGGTCCCGCTGGCGACGAGGAGCACGAGCCAGCCGACGGTTGAGCGCTGGACGATGGCCCACACCAAGATGGCCGCCCAGGCCAAGGCCGTGCCCGGCAGTAGCGGCACGACCACGCCGAGCATCGCCACGACCAGCAACGCTCCAACGGTGACGTCGAGCCACAGGGGCGCACCGGCGGCGGCGATCACCACCAACCACCCACCACGTCAGCCCCAACCGGGGAGCCCAAACAACCACCAGACAGCGCTCCCCACTCCCCGGTTCGGCAACGACTCCCAACCCGGGAGCCCAAACAACCACCAGACAGCGCTCCCCACTCCCCAGTTCGGCAAGGACTTCCAACCCGGGAACCCGCACGACCGCCAGACGGAACCTCGACTCCCCGGTTCGGGGCGCTGGTGCAGCAGCTCTGCGTGTCGGGGTACCCGCTCATCGGGACAGTCTGGTGTACTGATCCGGTGCTGGACGCCCAACCACCCGACTTCTCCGAGACCCCGTCCACCGAGACGCAGCCGACCGAGCCCGCCGATCCATCCGAACCGGGCGATGGCTGGGCGCCCGCCCGGCCCCTGGCCATCGCCGGGTCGTTGACTGCCGGCGTTGCCGTCGCTGCCGGGCTTCCTCCCTGGGGCTGGTGGCCGATCACCCTGCTCGGGCTGGCCGCTTGGGCGGCGCTGCTCGCCGGGGCCTCACCCCGGGCGCGGTTCTGGCGCAGCTTCGGGGTAGGTGTCGGCTGGTTCGCCCCGTCGCTTCTGTGGATGGTCACCTTCACGCCTCCCGGGTACGTGATCGCCATTGCGGTGTTCTCCACCCTGCTCGGCCTTGCCGGCCTGGCCACACCCCCCGGCCGGGCCCGGGCGCTGGCGCTGCCCGCCGCCCTGGCCATCACCGAGCTCGTCCGCTATCACGCCCCCTTCGGCGGCGTCCCCTTGTCGATGACCGCTCTCACCCAGGCCGAGGGACCTCTCGCTCCGATCGCCCGGCTGGGTGGTCCGCTGCTCTTGACGATCGGCATCGCCGCCGTCGGCGTGGGGCTGGAAGCCGCCATCCGGCGACGCTGGACACACGCCGCCGCCGCCATCGCCCCGGTGCTGGTGATCGCCGTGCTTGGCGCGATGGCCCCCTCCGGCAACGCCGTGCGACCCTTGCGGGTCGCCATCGTTCAGGGCGGCGGCCCGCAGGGCACGGTGGCGTTGAACACCGACCCGGCCGACGTGTTCGACCGCCACCTCGAGGCCAGCCGCTCCGTACCGGGCGACGGTGCCGTCGACCTGGTGCTGTGGCCGGAGAACGTGGTGAACGTCAGCAACAAGCTGGCGACCGACTCGGTGGATCCGGTGCTGGCCGCAGAGGCCCGCCGTCTGGACGCGCCACTCGTCGTCGGCGTGGTCGAGAGCGTCGATGCCGACCAATTCGCCAACTTCTCGATCGTCTACGGCCCCGATGGCAGCACCGGGTCGCGCTATGACAAGCAACGACGGGTGCCCTTCGGTGAGTACGTGCCGTTCCGTCCGCTGGTCGAGCCATTCGGCGGAGGGTTGCTGCCCACTCGCGATCAGCTGCCGGGAACCGGCCCGGCGGTGCTCGACCTGCCATTGGCCGACGGCACCGATGTGAAGGCGGCGACGTTGATCAGCTGGGAGGTGTTCTTTCCCCGGCTGGTGCGCGAGGGGGTGGCGGCGGGAGCGGAGCTGGTGATCAACCCAACCAATGGTGCGTCGTATTGGCTCACGCTGGTGCAGTCCCAGCAGGTGGCCAACAGCCGACTGCGGGCGATCGAGTCCGGCCGATGGGTGCTCCAGGCCGCCCCGACCGGCTTCTCGGCCGTCGTCGACCCCGCAGGCGACGTCATCGCCCGCACGGCAGTCTCCGAAGAGCGCGTGCTGATCGAGACGATCCAAGCGCGCAGCGGCGACACGATCGCCCAGCGAACCGGCTTGTTGCTGCCGTGCCTGGCCTCCGCAGCGCTCCTGCTCGCCGCCTGGGCGATCGCCACCCCGGGCGGGCGCAACCGGTTGACCGCTCGATTCAGTCGACGTCGAGGATCACGGTAAACGGGCCGTCGTTGGTCAGGGTGACCGCCATGTCGGCGCCGAAGCTGCCGGTCGCCACCTCGGCACCCAGCCGGACCAGCTCGGCGGCCACCTCGTCGACGAGCGGTTCGGCAACCGGCCCGGGGGCGGCGGCCGAATAGCCCGGTCGGCGCCCCTTGCGGGTATCGGCATACAGGGTGAACTGGCTGATGACGAGCACGCCCGCCGGCTCGCCGGCTTCGACCAGGTCGGACGCCGACCGTTCGCCGCCGGTGCCGGCGAGAGCAACGTCGAACCCGGCAACAGGGTCGAAGATCCTCAACCGCCACATCTTGGCGGCCAGGCGCCGGGCCAGCTCGGGAGTGTCGTCGTGGGTCACCCCAACCAGCGCGCACAGCCCCGGCCCGATCTGACCGACGCACGCTCCGGCGACGTCGACTCGGGCTTCGCCGACCCGCTGAACGACCGCCCTCATCGGCCCCGCCTTCGCTGTGACGAGCGCCCCGGGATTGACCGTTCCCCAACCATGGGAGGAAGCTAGTCGGCCATGCGCCCACTCCCCGGTCCAGGCGATCCCCTGTCCATCGCCTACCTCACCTATCGGGGTAAGCCCCACGTCGGCGGCCAAGGGGTGTACACGAGGCACCTCACCAAGGCCCTGGCCGACCTCGGTCATCACGTCGTCGTCCTGTCGGGACAGCCCTACCCCCACCTGGATGAGCGGGTATCGCTGATCAAGCTACCCAGCCTCGACATCTACAACGACCACTTCCCGATGCGAATGCCCGGGCTGTGGGAGATCAAGGATCTGGCCGACTGGGCCGAGGTCACCTCGTTCTCGATGGGCAGCTTTCCCGAGCCGCTCGCCTTCTCGATGCGCGCTGCCAAGTGGTTGTCCGACCACGGCGACGACTTCGATCTCGTGCACGACAACCAAAGCCTGGGCTACGGGCTGTTGGCGATCGAGCGGCAGGGCCTGCCCGTGCTGGGCACGATCCATCATCCGATCACCGTCGACCGGCGCGTCGAGATGGAACACGCCGAGAACTGGAAGGCCCGCTGGGGCAAGCGCCGCTGGTATCGCTTCACCCGCATGCAAACCCGGGTGGCCAAGCGGCTGCGTCGCATCATCACCGTGTCGGAAAACTCCGCCACCGACATCCTCGCCGACCACGAGGTGCCCGCCGATCGGCTCCACATCGTGCCAGTCGGCGTCGACCCGGACCTGTTTCGTCCCCTGACCGGCGTCGAGCGGGTGCCGTTGCGCATCATCTCGACCGCGTCCGCAGACGTACCGATGAAGGGCCAGCGGTTCCTGTTGGAGGCGGTGGCCAAGCTGCGGGCCGAGCGCAGCGACGTGTCGATGACGATCATCGGCTCGCTCAAGGACGGCAGCCGCACCCACTCGACCCTCGACCGCCTGGGCCTGCGGGATTGTGTCTCCTTCGTCAGCGGCGTGAGCGACGAGCGCATCGTCGAGCTGTACTCCGAGGCGTCGGTGGCCGTGGTGCCCTCGCTGTACGAAGGGTTCTCGCTGCCGGCGATCGAGGCGATGGCGGCTGGGTGTCCGCTGGTGGCCACCACCGGTGGGGCCCTGCCCGAGGTGACCGGCGCCGACGGAGACACCTGCTACCAGGTGCCCCCGGGCGACGCGGACGCGCTCGCCGTCGCTATGGGCCGGGTGTTCGACCATCCCGCCGAAGCGACCGCCATTGCCGAACGTGGCCGCAACCGCGTCGTGGAGAACTGGAGTTGGAAGCGCACCGCCGAACGAACGGTGACCCATTACCGGGCCCTGCTCGACGAAGCGGCTGCGGAACGAGCGGGATCAGCGGACGCCGACCAGCCCGACCCACACCACGCCCCTGCGGGGGTGTGAGGTGCTGACCGTCGACTTCGACCGGCTGGACCTGAAGCCCGGGCACCGCTTCCTCGACATCGGGGCCGGTGCCGGACGCCACTGCTACGAGGCCGCTCGACGCGGCGCCCACGTCGTCGCCCTCGACTACGACGCCGACGCCCTGCCCGAGGTTCACGCCATGCTCGGCGCCATGGTCGAGGTGGGCGAGGCGCCGGCCGAAATCGGATCGTTGGTCATGCGCGGCGACGCACTGAAGCTGCCGTTCCCCGATACCAGCTTCGATCGCATCGTCGTCTCGGAGGTGCTCGAGCACATCGACGACGACGCCGGCGTGTTGGCCGAAATCCATCGGGTGCTGCGGCCCGGCGGCATCGTGGCCGCCACCGTCCCGGCCTGGTTTCCCGAGAAGATCTGCTGGTGGCTGTCGGCGGAGTACCACGCACCGCTGGTGCCCGGCGGACACCTGCGCATCTACACGGAACCGATGCTGACCAAACGCGTCAACGCATCCGGGCTTCGCTTCGAAGGGTCGGGCCGCACCCACGCACTGCACAGCCCGTACTGGTGGTTGCGCTGCCTGGCCGGTCCGACCAACGACACCAACCGGGCGGTCGCCGCTTACCACCGTCTGCTCGTGTGGGACATGACCAAGGCCCCCTGGGTGACCCGAACCTTCGATCGGGTGATGGCCCGCCCCCTGGGCAAGAGCCTGGTCGCCTACGCCCGGCGCCCCACGACGTCCCCTCAGGACGAACGGTGACGAGCGCGCCGGCCGCCCGAGGGGACGCGTTGACGATGACCGGACCGCTCCGATGAGGGAGCACCGCCGATGACCGAATCGAGCGGATGGCTACGCGGCGTCGAGGGCGTTCTCAGTGGCCCCGACCTCACGCTCACCGTCGAGCGGCTGGCCGAGTGGCAGCTGAGCGACGGCATGATGCCCTGGTACCCCGGTGGCCATGCCGACCCCTGGAACCACGTCGAGGCGCTGATGGCGCTGATGCTCGACGGGCGCAAGGCCGAGGCCGAGGCCGGTTTCGCCTGGTTGGAGCGCCTCCAGCACGCCGACGGTTCGTGGCACCAGTACTACCTGGCCGGCGGCGAGGTGGAGGAAGCCAAGTTCGATGCCAACTGCATCGCCTATGTGGCAGCCGGCCTCTACCACCACTGGCTGCTGTTCGAGGACCGCTCGTTCCTCGACGCCAACTGGGGCATGCTCAGCGGCGCCGTCGATTTCGTTCGTGGCCTGCAGACCGATCGCGGCGAGGTGTTCTGGGCCCGCAAACCCGACGGCACCCCGTTCGAGTTTGCTCTGCTCACCGGATCATCCTCGATCACCCACAGCCTGCGGTGTGCGGTGGCGGTGGCCGAGGTGCTGGGCAAGGAGCGGCCAGAGTGGGTGCGCTCAGCCCAGGCGCTCGGGCGCGTGATCCGCGACGAGCCGGAGGCGTTCGCCCCGAAGCACCGCTGGGCGATGGACTGGTACTACCCGGTGCTCGCCGGGGTGGAGACCGGCGAGCGGGGACGCCACCGGCTTCAGTCCCGCTGGGCGGCGTTCGTGATGGAGGAGCGGGGCGTTCGCTGCGTGTCGGACCGGCCGTGGGTGACCGCCGCCGAGACCTGCGAGTGCGCGATGGCCCACCTGGCGGTTGGCGAGACCGCTGCTGCCAACCAACTCTTCGCCTGGGCGCAGCGACTGCGCAACGACGACGGCCACTATTGGACCGGTATCGTGTACCCCCAAGAGGACTACTTCCCAGCCAACGAGACGTCCACGTACTCCGCGGCGGCAGTCGTTCTCGCCGCCGACGCGCTCTCAGGGGCCAGCCCCGCCTCCTGGCTCTTCGCCGAACACGACCGCCTCCCGGCCGGCGTGCCCGACTAGTGGACGGGCTCGGCGGGCGAGAGGATGTGTTGATGACCGAGCCATTCGCCCCCCGCTCACCAGGCAGACCCATGACGGACGGCACGAGGGACCTGCGACGCTCGGTCCTCGCCGGCGGTCTCGCCGTGGCGCTGCTCGTCGTCCTCCCGCTGACGACGGTGGCCTGGGCGGCGCCGTCCGGGGCCACCGAACGGCCGGCACCGACGTCGGCGGTAACCCCGACGACTTCCGAGGCAAACGGGTCACCGACCTCGGTGACCACCGAGGTCACGCCCAGCACCCCTCCACCGCTGGTCGAGCAGAGCCCGCTTCCGGGCGACACCACCCCAACCGATCCGGTCGACAAGGGCGGCTCGCTCAACAACATCCTTCCCCGGCCGAACTCGGGCCACGAGCCCACCTACCAGGGGGACCGGGGCACCGGCAGCCAGTACGCGGTGCTGGGCGGGATGCTCCTGATGCTCGGCGCGATCCTCGCCCTCGTCACCCGTCAGAGCCGTCGTTCCAAGGCACGCTGGAGCGCCGCCGCACCGATGGCCGGAACCTCGGAGGTGGGTGCCACCCCACCCTCGGATGACCCCGCCTCGGAGGCTCCGGGATCAGACGCGCCGTAGCAGGCGGAGCGAGCCGGTGTGGCCGGTCTCGACGAACTCGCCGGACTCGATGGCCCGCAGATAGATCTCATAGGGCGGGCGCCCGCCGTCGTTTGGGTCGGGAAACACGTCGTGGATCGCCAGTGTGCCACCCGGGGCAACGTGGGGAGTCCACAGCTCGTAGTCGCGGTGGGCCGGCTCGCTGCCGTGGCCGCCGTCGATGAACAACAGGGCCAGCATCGACCCCCACACCGGCGCCACCACCTCCGAGTGCCCGACCAGCGCGACGACCACCCGCTCGAGCCCCACCTCATGGATCGTGCTGCGGAAGGTGGCCAGCGTGTCGAGGAGATCGAGGTCCGGGTCGACGAGATCGGCGTCGTGATGTTCCCAGCCGGCCTGGTTTTCCTCGGAGCCCCGATGATGATCGAGCGCAAACAACACTCGCCCCGCGTCGCGAGCAGCCGATCCTAGATAGAGCGCCGACTTTCCGCAGTACGACCCGATCTCCAACATGGGTGCCGACCCGACGGCTGTGAGTGCGGCGACAGCTGCGGCGTGCAGCGCCAGCCCTTCGTCGGGCGGCATGAACCCTCGGGCGGCCTCGGCCGCCTGTCGATCCTCAGGTTTCACAGCGCCAGCATTCGCTTGACGTCGTCGCTCGGTTCGCCGATGGCCACCACAGAAGGCTTAACTGCCGGGGACGGACGACTTGTCGGAGTCGTCATCGACGGTAGCCACCTCGGCGTCGGGGCTCGCTGCCGGCCCGGGGACATCGGGGGAGGCGCCGTCAAAGACGACACCGGGGAAGAGGTCGCCGCTGACGTCAGCGACGACCTCGGAAGTTTCGTCTTCGTTCAGGTGGGTCACCGTGAACACCAGCTTGTCCAGGAAGACAAACCGGGCGGCCCACACGACGCCGTAGCCGATCAGCTGGGCAGCGAAGATGCCCAGGGCGCGCACCCAGGCGGCGGTGGTGTCCTCGGGCAGCCAACCGTCGACCAGGTACAGACAGTAAGCGGCGAAGGCGGTACCGAGCACGGCCGACACCCAGAAGACGATGACCTCGGTGCGCACCTTGTCTCGGTTGGCGTGACGCCACACGTAGTACTTGTTGGCCAGGAAGTTGGGTGGGGTCAGGATGGTGGCGGCGATCAGCTGCGCTGGCACCACAGCAATGCCCAGCCACCAGTGGAACAACTGAAGGAGGATCTGCCCCAGGGGCACGAACACCAGCGACACCGCCGAGTAGCGAAGCAGCTTGCGGAACTGGTGATGGTTCCACAGCTTCTTGATCCGGTCGGTGGAGGTTTTTGCGGGAACCTCCTCCCAGATGTCTTCGGCGGTATGCATCCCCACCACACTATCGGCGCGCAGTTACCGAACCTGAGCGGCAAGATTCCGCGGCGACGCGCGGTTATCGGTCAGACTCTGCGGCGTGAGCGACGCGGTAACCGACACCGACACCCGCCAGATACCGACCCCGGTGCGGGCACTGCTCGTTTTCGGGCTGCTGTACCTGTTCCTCGTCGGCATCTCCGTTCTGGAAAACGGCATCTCCTCGCTGGGCGAAGGCGTCCAGGAACAGCTTTTCACCAGCGTCAACAACCCGATCGCGGCGTTGTGCGTCGGCATCCTCGCCACCGTTCTGGCCCAGTCCTCGTCGGTGACCACCTCGACCATCGTCGGCCTGGTCGGCACCGGGTTGTTGCCGGTCGAGGCGGCGGTGCCCATGATCATGGGCGCCAACATCGGCACCACCGTCACCGCCACGCTGGTGTCGCTCGGGCACCTGCGCCGCTCCAACGAGATGCGCGATGCCTTCGCCGCCGCCACCGTGCACGACTACTTCAACCTGCTTGCGGTTGCGGTGCTGTTACCCCTGGAGTTGACCACCCACTTGCTGGCCCGCTCGGCGACGTGGCTGACCGACAGGCTGGTCGGCCGCGGCGGCGGCACCTTCAACAGCCCGATCCAGGCGGCGGTCAAGGGCCCGGCCAGGTGGGTACGGTCGGTGGTGGAAGCCACCGGGGCGTCGGGCACCCTGCTCGGGGTGTTGTTGATCGTCGTCGGGCTGTTGTTCATCTTCTTGGCGTTGGCATTCATCACCAGCAACATGAAGGCGCTGGTCGCCGACCGGATGGAACAGTCGATCAACGCCTTCCTCGCCCGCAGCGGCGGTGCGGCGGCGATGCTGTTGGGCCTGGTGATCACGATGGCTGTGCAGTCCTCGTCGATCACCACGTCGATCATGGTGCCCCTCGCCGCCTCCGGGGTGCTGACGCTGCGCAGCGTCTACCCGGTGACCCTCGGGGCCAACGTGGGCACCACGATCACGGGGATCCTCGCCTCGCTGGCCATTTCCAGGCCCGAGGCCCTCACGATCGCCCTGGTGCACACCCTGTTCAACATCGGCGGTATCCTGCTGTTCTATCCCGTTCCGGCAATGCGGGAGATCCCGCTCCGCCTGGCCACCGCCACGGGAGAGTTCGCCGGTCGCCGGCCAGTCGCCGTCGTGTCGGCTGTCGGTTTTTGTTTCGTCGTGGTCCCGGCTCTCGGGATCGCCATCCTGAGGTGAGGTAACGCCATGGTTATGAGTTTTTTCCGAGGCGACGGTAGCGGTGGTGTGACCGAATCCGTCGACCGCCAGATCACCGAGATGCTGGGCGCCTGCCGCCACAGCTTCGATCTGGCCATGTCGGCGCTGGTCGCCGACGACAACATCACCGCCATCGGCGATGATGTTCACGAGACCGACGACCAGGTCAACGAGCTGGAGGAGACCGTGCGCCGCGAGCTGGTGGTTCACGCGGCGGTTCACGGCCAAGCGGACATGACCCTGACCATGCCCAGCCTGCTGGTCGTCAAGCGCCTGGAACGGGTGGGCGACCAATGCAAGAACATCTTCGGCATGGCCAACCAGGGCGTGCGCTTCACCACTGCCCCCGACCGGGACGTCTTCGACGAGGACCGCCGCTTGATCTCGGCGATGTTCGGCACCACGGCCGAGGTGATGGCCTCCCGAAACCTCGACGCCGTCGAGGCGTTCAGTGCCGATGCCGAAGCCCTCATGGCCGAGCTGGAGGACCGGGTGTTTCAGCTGATGACCAGCGACAAGCCGTCCAGCTTCGGAGTGCCCCGGGCGATGCTGGCCCGCTACAGCAAGCGCATCGTTGCCAACCTGGAGGGCTCCGCCCGCACGGTCTCCGTGCCGCTCACCGGCACCGAACCCACCGATCTCGACGAGTGAGACGCTCCCCGGCGAACGCCGCCGCCGTGGCATCCGACCAAGGAACGCCTCGGGTGGCCCGGCGTTGGCTCGGGGTTGCCGGGGCGGCCGTGCTGCTCGCAACCTCCGGCTGTTCCGACGGCGGAAGCGGCGATGGCACCTCCAAGTCCAACTCGGATGAAACTTCTGCGGCTCCGGCATCCTCCGGGCCGGCGGTCACCGCCACCGCGCTCGACGTCGAACTGGATGCCCCCACCGTGGTGCTGGGGGCCGCCGACGGCACGCTCCTCATCGCCGAGCGGGCGGGCACGGTCCGTCGGGTCGACCCCGAAGCTCCGTCGGGCTCCAAGCTGGTGCTCGACGTCACCGCCGACGTGGGCGACACGTCGGGCGAGAAGGGGTTGTTGGGCCTGGCCATCTCCCCCGACGAGGACGAGCTGTACGCCAGCTACACCCGAGCCGAGGACGGCGCCAGCGTCATCAAGATCTTCCCGATGGGGGCCGACGGCGTGGCCGGCGCCTCGGGCCGGGAGATGCTGGTCGTCCCGCAGCCGTTCTCCAACCACAACGGCGGCAACCTCGTCGTCGACGACGAGGGGCTGCTGTGGTTCGGGCTGGGCGATGGTGGCGACGCCGGCGACCCGGATGACAACGGCCAGAACCCCGCCACCCTGCTCGGGTCGATGCTGCGGGTGCGGCCGACACCGGACGGCGATGAACCCTACGAGATCCCCGCTGACAACCCGTTCGCCGACGGCACCACTCCCGACGGGGCTCCATCCAACAACGCTGAGGCGGCCCCGGAGGCGTGGGCGTACGGCCTACGCAATCCGTGGCGCTTCAGCTTCGACTCGGCCACCGGCGACTTGTGGATCGCCGACGTCGGTCAGGGCGAGTGGGAGGAGATCAACCACCTCCCCGCCAACGATGGCCTGGGCAAGGGCGCCAACTTCGGTTGGAACCGTCGCGAGGGTGCGCACCCGTACTCCGACGGACCCGACCCGGCCGCCGAACCGGGCGACATGATCGACCCGGTGTTCGACTACGCCCACTCCGACGGTCGTTGCTCGGTGACCGGCGGCGTCGTCGTGCGCGACTCTCCCGGCCTGGCTGACCTCGACGGGGTCTACCTGTGGGCCGACCTGTGTGAGGGTGTGCTGCACGGGTTGCAGCCCGCCGACAGCGGTGTGACCGACCTCGACCTGGGGGCCGAAGTGCCCGGCATCACCAGCTTCGGCACCGCAGCCGACGGTGAGGTCTATGCCGTCTCGGTCGACCAGAACCAGCTCTGGCGCCTCACCCAAAGCGACTGATCAAGCCGCTACGCAGGCGCAGCACCGATCTCGATCGGTTCCTCGGTCCGCTCATCATCATCGTCGAACACGGCGACGAACTGAGGCTCGCCACCCCTGAGTGACTGGCTTCAGCCGCTGTGGCGATAGACGTTGGTGTCGCGCTGCACGAACCCGAGGCGCTTGTACAGGCGGTTGGCGGCCTCGCGGGTGGGACGGCTGGTCAGGTCGACCGAACGGGCGCCCAGCGACTCCGCCACCTCCAACGCAAACTGGTTGAGCGCCGCACCGACACCCTTGCCGCGAGCATCGCCATCGACGACGACATCCTCGATCCACGCCCGAACGCCGGTAGGGATGGGAAACACCACCAACGTGAGGCTGCCGAGCAACGTCCCGCCCTCCTCGGCGACAAGGAAGTGACAGGCCTCGTGGGTGACGACCCCGGCCAAAACCTGCTCGGTGAGGGGCGGGGCCGACTTGGACAGCTGCGGCAACAATGCCGCCATCGCCTCGGTGAGGCCGGGCTCCATCTCGCTGACCTCGCGTACCTCAACCATTCGTTTGCTCCTCGTTCTCGCTCGTCGCAGTCGGTTCTTCGCCGGTTGGAAGGGGCTCGCCCTCGGGAATCCACACGTCGCTGCGGGGCGGGTCGAAGAACGGAGCCTGCCCACCGCCGTCGATGGCGTCAAAGGCGACGTCCACCCAATTGCCGGCGCCCGCCAGCGGCTCGGGTAGCGAGTCCCGATCGAACCAGCCGACGTCGAGGCACTCGAGGGGGTGATGGACCAGGGTGCCGCCGATCGGCCGCAGCTTGAAGATGAGCGAGTACAGCGGCTCGGCGGAGAACCCGCGCCTCAGCCCGTCAAACACGGCGATCAGCGATTCGGCCCGGGCGATGATGCCGGTCTCCTCCCCCACCTCCTTCTCGGCCACCTCGGCCGGCGAGTAGCCGATGTCGGCCCACCCGGTCGGGTAGAGCCACACGCCCGAATCGGCCCGCTGGATCAACAGGATCTCGCCGTCGTCGTTGCCGACTACCGCGCCAACCGCAATCTTGGGGGTGACGTAACCGGTGGCGGTCTTCATCGACTCGACGACCAGCTGGGAGGGGTCGAGCGTGGTCCGACGAGCGGCCATCCGCATGTCGGTCGCCACGGCGAGCACCTCCTCGTAACGCTCCTGTTCGTAGAGGCTTTCGGTGAATCCCAACCCGTTGCGCGCGATGCCCGCGAGCGCCTCAGACCAGCGGATGAGGTCGGATTCGGTGATGCGTTCCACTGCCGGCGACCCTAGTGGGCACCCGCCGTGCGGGAGGTCCGCTCACGCTATGGCCGCATGGAGAAGCGCCTGGCGCACCGCCGCCACGCGCCGTCGATCGGCCAGCGGGCCGCCAGTTGCCTCCGACACCGAAAAGGTATCCACCGCGTTGGGGCCCAGCGTGCTGAGGGTGGCCTTGACGATCGTGCAGTCCAACTCCGCCAGGGCCGATGCCAGCGAGAAGGCCAGACCCACCCGGTCGGCGGTGGCCACCTCGATCACCGTGACGCCGGTGCCCTCATCGAAGGTGATCGTCGGCTCGGCCATCGTGCCCGGCCAGTCCCGTGCTGGCTCCGCTTCGGCCCGTTCGGCCAGCCGGGCCCTCAGCGCCAGGCGCGAGTTGAGGGCCTCCTGCAACTCGGGGAGGATCGAGTCCCAACGCGGGGCCTCACCCGAGGGCGTGCGGACGCGGAACACCTCGACCGCCCAGCCGTCCCAGGACGAGGCCGACGCAGCCAGGATCTGCGCACTGCGCAGCGCCAGCACGCCGGCAACCCGGGCAAACAACCCGGGACGATCGGGCCAACACACGACCAGACGGTCGCCCTCCCCCGTCAACGCCGGTCGCCGGGCGGCCAACAAGCCCTCGACCGCAAGGTCGGCCCCCAGCGGTGCGGCCAACGGAGCATCCCCCTCCGGTGCCACACCGGCCAGGGCGCCCACCGCCCGGTCGGCGAGGGTGCGCACCAACACGGCTTTCCACGAGCCCCAAGCGGTCGGGCCGGTGGCCCGCCCATCGGCCTCGGCCAGGGCGGCGAGCAAACGCACCTCGGCCACCGAGTGGATATGGTCGGTGATCAGGGCAACGGTGGTCGGGTCGTCGAGGTCTCGCCTGGTCGCCACATCGGGCAATAACAGGTGGTGGGCCACCATCGTGGCGACCACTCGAACTTCGCGTGCGGGAAACCCCATGCGCTCCATCGCCCCTCGGGCCAGCTGGGCACCGACCTCGCTGTGGTCACCTGGCCGGCCCTTGCCCAGGTCATGGAACAGCGCTCCCAACACCAGGAGGTCCGGCCGGTCGACCCGTCCGGCCAGCGCCGCCGCCATCGCAGCGCACTCGGTGAGGTGACGATCGACTGTGAAGCGGTGATAGGGGTTGCGCTGAGGCGCGCACCGAACCGCCTCCCACTCGGGGAGGATGGCCGACCACAACCCGAGGCGGTCGAGCGCCTCGATGACCCCCACCGCCGGCGGACCGGCGCCGACGAGCCGACAGAACAGGCGTCTCGCCTGAGCATCCCATGGGGTCGGGATCGGCGCCAGCTCGGTCAGGTCGACGAGGGTGTCGCGTCGCAGGCGCAGCCCACGTTCGGCGGCGGCCACGGCCAGGCGAAGCACGCTGGTGAGGTTCCACTCGGCGTCATCGACCATCGCTGCGGTCCGCCCTCCAGCCGGCGGTACGTCGCGTTCTCCCTGCGGGGACACGTCGCCACCCTGTTGTACCAACGGCGCAGCGTCGGCGGACCGTGCCCAACGGGGGTCGCTCATCCGGTGCCGTTGCCCCACCAACATCACCTCGTCGGCCACCCGAACCACCTCGCCTGCGAGATCGGGGTCATCCCGCAGCACGACGTCGGCACCGGGCTGGCGGCGGCGGTGGCTGGTGAGCTCCGGCCACAGGTCATCGATCACCCACGACACCTCGCGCGCAGCGGCCGAGATCGACCGGGCCAGGTCGTCGGCCGACGCGTATCCCAACCGCTCGGCCACGGTGGCCTGCTCCTGGAGCACCAGGCGGTTACCGGGCCGTCCGGTCACCCGGTGCAGCTCCGCCCGCACCGCCCACAGCACCTCCTCGGCCTCATCGATCAGGCGCCCCACCTCGCGGGGCAACGGCGACCCAAGCGTCTCGATCCAGCCGAGCGTGTGGACGTCGCGCAACCCGCCTCGGCCCTCCTTCAAGTCGGGCTCGAGTTCGTGGGCAACCTCACCGCAGCGTCGGTGACGTTGTTCGGTCCTATCCACCAGGCGCCGCATCCACTGCGACCCGAGACGGGAGCGCTGGCCCTCGGCTGCGGTCTGCAATCGATCGGTGACCGCCCGATCGCCCGCCAGGTGGCGCAGGCTGAACAGCGATGTCGCGGTGTCGAGGTCGGCATCGGCCAACTCGAGGAATCCCCCGATGCTGCGTAGCGCGTGACCAAGGCCGATCCCCGAATCCCACACCGGATACCACAGGGCGTCGACCATCGCCGCAGGCGGCGGGTCACCAACCCGCTCGTCGTACACGATGATCAGGTCGAGGTCGCTGCCAGGCGCCCGATCGCCCCGCCCGGTGCCGCCAACACCGACCAGCGCCACGTTGGAGGCTCCGGCCCGTTTGCCTTCTTCGGAGGGGTCGTCGGTCAGCCCCGCGACTGCGTCAGCCCACAGCGCCCGCAGCCACCCGACCGTCGCCTCATCGAGGGATCGCCGCAGGGCCCGGCCGGTGAGGGTGCGCTGGCCGATGACCCAATCGAGTGCAGGCCCGGGCCTAGACAGCGTCCCGGCCCCGCTCGCCGGTACGGATCCGAACCAGGTCCTCCACCGGGCTGACCCACACCTTGCCGTCGCCGATCTTGCCGGTGGCCGCCGCCGCCACGATGGCGTCGACGACCGCTCCAGCCCGCTCGTCGTCGACGATCACGTCGATGCGCAGCTTGGGGACGAAATCGACCTGATATTCGGCGCCCCGATAGGTCTCGGTGTGCCCTCCCTGGCGCCCGACGCCCTGCACCTCGGTCACGGTAAGTCCGGCGATGCCGGCCTCCTTCAGGGCGTTTCTGACGTCCTCGAGCTTGAACGGCTTCACGATTGCGGTGATCGCCTTCATCACTGGTTCCTTTCGTTGGGGTGTTCGGATGCAGAACTGGCGGGCGGGGGGCCGACCTTTGCCGGTGCTCCCGTGCTCATGACCGGGTGCCGACCGCCAGGCCGGCCTGGTGGTAGGCGGTCTCGGCGTGCTGGGCCCGGTCGAGCCCCTCCACCTCGGTCTCATCGTCGACCCGCAGGCCGATCGTGACCGACAGGGCGTACAAGATGCCGGCGGTCATCACCCCGGAGAACACGATGGTGACCGCGTTGGCAAGCACCTGCTCGCCCAGCAGGCCGAGACCGCCGCCGAACAGCAGCCCGGGCTGGGCCAGCCCAGGCCCACGGCCCTCCTCCCAGCCGGTTGCGCCCGGGTTGGACAACAACCCGATCATGAGCGAGCCGACCAGCCCGCCGACGAAGTGCACGCCCACCACGTCGAGAGAGTCGTCGTAGCCGAAGCGCCGCTTCAGCGACACCGCCTGGGAGCACACGACCCCGGCCAGCAAGCCGATGGCGATCGCCCCCATCGGGTCGACGTAGGCGCAGGCGGGGGTGATCGCCACCAGCCCGGCCACCACGCCCGAGGCCGCCCCCAGCGTGGTGAACGCCCCGTCGCGGACGCGTTCGGTCAGCACCCAGCCCAGCCCGCCGGCTGAGGAGCCCACGAACGTGGCCATCAGCGCCGCCAGCGCGTGGCCGTCGGCGGCCCCGGCCGAGCCGGCGTTGAAGCCGAACCAGCCCAACCACAGGATGGCGGTGCCGATCAGCACCAGAGGCATCGAGTGGGGTAGGAACCCGTCGCTGGGCCAGCCCTTTCGCTTGCCCAGCATGACGGCGGCAACCAGCGCTGCGATGCCGGCATTGATGTGAATCGACGTGCCACCGGCAAAGTCGAGCGACCCTCGCACCTTCAACCAACCCTCCGGGTTGGCAACCCAGTAGGTCACCGGGACATACACCAACAGCGACCAGACGGGCACGAAGATCGCCCAGGCCGAGAACTTCATCCGATCCGCCACAGCTCCGGAGATCAGCGCCGGGGTGATGGCGGCAAAGGTCGCCAGAAAGGCGACGAAGGCCATCTCCGGCACCCCGACGTTCTCAAACGGGGAGATTCCCCGCAGGCCGACAGCGCTGAGGTTGCCGATGAACGGTCCCGCGCTTCGGAAGGCGAGCGTGTAGCCGAGCACCACCCAGACAAGGGGCACGACGAGGATGCACCACAGACTCATCATCATCATGTTGAGCGTGCTCTTGGTGCGGGTCAGGCCGCCGTAGAAGAGCGCAAGACCTGGGGTCATGAACAACACCAGCGCGGTGCAGACCATCATCCAACTGAGCGATCCGGAATCCATCACTACCTCCAGGGTGAACGACGCCGTCGGGCCCGACGAACGGGCCGACGTCGGGGTTGGGGGACGACACGGAGGACCGTACGGACCGCGTGTTTCCAGTCCGTTTCGAGTCGGTGAACAGGGGGTGTAGCTGCGCCGGTGCCCCCGAGACCGTCTGTCCGACGTCGGACTTCACCCCGTTCACCAGTTGACGGCGAGCACACGTGAGATTTCATACTGTGACGGCCGTCGCCCACTAAGGTCTCATTCGGACCGGAGGGAACCCCCCTCGGTTGAGGGGCCCCCGGGCTTCGATGAGGGACAACCACACGGAGGGAAGATGTTCCACAAGCGCAAATGGACCCGCCTCGCGGCGGGCGTGTTGGCGCTCTCGCTCGTCACCGCAGCATGCGGTAACGACGACGAGAGTTCCAGCGATACCACCCAGAAGACCGACGAGTCCGGCGGGGGCAACGACAACAGCCTCATCGGCATGAAGGGCACCACCCCGTTGGTCGACTTGGGCGACGAGTTCAAGGGTCGTCTCATGGAGATCGATCCCTCGCTGGTCGACTTCAACTACGCAGCGGAAAGCTACGACGCCGCCATCATCCTTGGCCTGGCAGCGACCGAGGCCAAGACCGACGGCTCGGCCATGGCCGAGAAGATCAACGGCATCACCCGCGACGGTGAGAAGTGCACCGACTTCGCAGCATGCAAGAAGCTGATCGAGGCCGGCACCGACATCGACTACGACGGACAGTCCGGCCCGTTGGAGTTCTCGGGCAACGGTGAACCGACGGAGGCCTCCTATGGCGTCCTTCAGTTCGGCACCACCGACTGCGAGGACACGACCGAGTGCCTCGACGACTCCAAGACCCAGTTCATCGTGGCCACCGCACCTGAGGAAGCCGACGTCGACCAGGTGGCGGTCGAAGGCACCCGTGAAGGCAACGGCACCCTCGAGATCGGGTCCCTGCTGCCCAAGACGGGCTCGCTCGCCTTCCTCGGCCCGCCGGAGTTTGCCGGCGTCGACCTGGCCGTCCAGGAGATGAACGAGGCCGGTGGCGTGCTCGGCAACGACGTCGTCCACATCGAGGGCGACTCGGGCGACACCGAGAACGGCGTTGCACCGAAGACGGTCAGCACCCTGCTGGCCAAGGATGTTGACGCCATCATCGGCGCCGCCTCCTCCTCGGTCAGCCTGTCGGTGATCGACACGATCGTGAACGCCGGCGTCATCATGTTCTCCCCGGCGAACACGTCCAAGGAGTTCTCGGACTACAACGACAAGGGCCTGTACTTCCGCAACGCCCCGTCCGACATCCTCCAGGGTTCCGTGTTGGCCGACGTCATCCTTGAGGACGGCCACCAGGCCGTGTTCATCCTCGCCCTGAACGACGACTACGGCACCGGCCTGGCCGATGACCTTCAGAAGTCGCTCGAGGCTGGTGGCGCCGAGGTGGTCGGCAAGGAAATCTACGACCCCAAGGCGACCGACTTCTCCGACATCGTTGGCAAGGCCAAGAGCGCCGACCCCGACGCGGTTGCGCTGATCGGATTCGACGAGAGCTCCAAGATCCTCTCGACGATGATCGAGCAGGGTATCGGCCCGTCAGCCGTGCCGGTGTACGGCGTGGACGGCAACATGGGGAACGCACTGGCCGAGAACTTCGAGGCCGGCAAGTAGCCATCGCTCAGACGCCGCTGCGGCGGCACTGACAACTCGATCGGGCCGGTTCCTACGGGGACCGGCCCGTATCGCGTCTCGCCACCGGTTGAACGGGGTGGGGGTGTGGGGCCGCAACTCGGGAGCCCAAACGACCGCCAGACAGCGCTCTCAACTCCCCAGTTCACAAAGGGCACGCAACTCGGGAGCCCAAACGACCGCCAGACAGCGCTCTCAACTCCCCAGTTCGGAGATGCGGAGCGAGGGCGGGCACGGCGAGGTGGTGCCTGCGCGGGAGGCATAGCGAAGCGGCCTCCCGCCAGGTGCTACCTCGCCGGGCGTCTCACTACCTCATCGGGTCCGGCCGGACCCGGTACTCAGTCCGGGTTGCGGTTTTTGGCCAGGGTGCCCAGGTACAGCTCGATCACCTTGGGGTCGTGCAACAGCTCGGCGCCGGTGCCGGCAATGGCGTTCTTGCCCTGGTCGAGCACGAATGCCCGGTCACATACCTGCAGGCAACGCCGGGCGTTCTGCTCGACCATGAGGATCGACACGCCGGTGGCGTTGATGCGCCGACAGTTGATGAACACCTCGTCCTGGAACGCCGGCGAGAGGCCGGCGGAGGGCTCGTCGAGCAGCAGCACAGATGGCTCCATCATCAGCGCCCGCCCCATGGCCACCATCTGGCGCTCGCCCCCGGACAGCGACCCTGCCTGCTGGCTGGCGCGCTCGCCCAGGCGGGGGAACAGCTCGGCGACATGGGCAAAGCGCTCCTTGACCACCGACGGCCGCAGGAAGGCGCCCATCTCCATGTTCTCGCGCACCGTGAGTGCCGCGAAGACGTTCTCGGTCTGGGGAACAAACCCGACGCCCCGGCTCACCAGCTGGTGGGCCTTCATCGAGGTGATGTTCTCGCCGCGCAGGCTGACGACGCCGGTCGTGACCGTGATCAGCCCGAAGATCGCCTTGAGCAGCGTGGACTTGCCGGCGCCGTTGGGGCCGATGATGCCGACCATCTCGCCCCGGTTGAGCACCGCCGAGCAACCGTTGAGGATGTTGACGCCGGGAACGTACCCGGCGATCAGATCATCGGCCACCAGGATCGGCTCGCCGGGCTGCGGATCCTTCGACAGGTGCTGTGGGGCGAGATGCCCGAAGCCTGCGCCGAGCGCCTTGTCCTCGTCGGAGATCGCTTCGTCAGACATCTCCCGGCCGGCGGTTTGTCCACCCAAGTCCTCGGTGCGTGCCGGCTGGTCGATGTATTCCATCAGGGCGCCTCCAGCGTGCCGGCATCCGGCTCGGCTTCCACCGACCCCTCGCTCGGGTTGGTGAGAATGTCCGGCCTCAGGTCGAGATCGTGATGGCTGCCCAGGTAGGCGTCGATCACTGCGTCGTTGGAACTGATATCGCTCGGCGTGCCTTCGGCGATCAACCGGCCTTCAGCCATGACGGTCACCCAGTCGGAGATTTCCTGCACCATGTCCATGTCGTGCTCGACGAAGATCACGGTACGGCCCTCGTCCCGCAGTGACAGGATATGGCCGAGCAGCGATTGCTTCAGTGCCGGGTTGACGCCGGCCATCGGCTCGTCCAACATGATCAGTTCGGGTTCGGCCATCAGCGCCCGGGCCATCTCGAGCAGCTTGCGCTGGCCGCCGGACAGCGAGCCGGCAAACTCCTCACGCATGTGGGCCAGGCGAAAGCGTTCCAACAACAGGTCGGCGCGCTCGGTGATCTCCTTCTCCTGGGCGGACCACAGCGGCGGAACGATCGCCGTCAGGAAACTTTCCCCACGCTGGTGGGTGGCGCCCAACATCATGTTCTGGATGACCGACAGCTTGGACAACGACTTGGTCAGCTGGAAGGTGCGGATCATGCCCAGGCGGGCCACTTTGTGCGGCGCAACGCCGGCGAGCTTCTTGCCGTTGAACGTCCACGCCCCGGAGGTCGCCTTGTCGAAGTTGGTCAGCAGGTTGAAGAAGGTGGTCTTGCCGGCACCGTTGGGCCCGATCAGGGCGGAGATCGCCCCGCGCTGAAACTCGACATGGTCGACGTTGACGGCCGTGACGCCGCCGAAGCGACGGGTGACCCCATCGGCGACCAGGATCGGATCGGGCTTGGGGGCGCCGGGCTCGCGAGGCACGTCGGCGAGCACCTTCGCTTCGAGGGCGCGGTCCCGTGCGACCAGTTCGGCCGGCGGAGCGGTGGCTGCGTCGGGGCGGGGCGGACCGCTGGGGACCGTGGCGGCATCTCCGGGACCGGTGTAGGTGGGGGCGTCGTCAGCGGACATCGACCTCGAGCTCCTTTCGATCCCCGAAGATCCCTTGGGGTCGGAACACCATCAGCACCATCAGGGCGATGCCGAGGAAGATGAAGGGGATGACGCCCGCCTGGACGTCGGTCATCACCGAATTGGGGATGATGTTGGCCTTGGCCGCCTGATCGGCGGTCTCGGAAACGAAGGTGAAGATCGACCAGAACATCATGCCGCCGATCACGGGTCCGAAGGTGGTGGCGGCCCCGCCCAGGATCAGCGCTGTGTAGGCGATGAACGTCGCCTTGGTGGCGAAGTCGTCGGGCCCGGCAAAGTTCTTGGCCAGCGCCAGGATGATTCCGCCGCAGGCGCCCATGACGCCGCCCAGGATGAGGGACTGCATCTTGTAGGCGTAAACGTTCTTGCCCAGCGAACGCACGGCGTCCTCGTTCTCGCGCACCGACTTGAGCACGCGTCCCCAAGGGCTGCGCATCAGCAGGTAGGTGAGCAGGGCAAAGAACCCCACAAGCAGCCAACCCCACAACATCACCCAAAGTTCCTGCCCGCGGAACGACAGCGGTCCCAGGACGTAGCGCCCGCTGTTGGAGAAGATGTTGGCGTCATAGAACCCGTTGGCGAACTCGTTGATGCCAGAGTTGCCGCCCGTGACGCTCTCGACCGCTTCGGATCGCACGGTCAGGCGGATGATCTCCGACGCCGCGATCGTGACGATCGCCAGATAGTCGCCCCGCAGCCTCAGGGTGGGTAACCCGAGGATGAGGCCGAGGACGACCGCTGCGAGGACGCCGAACAATATGGCGGCCCACAGGGGCCAACCCCAGTTCGTGTAGCTGATCGCCGTGCCGTAGGCGCCGGCGGCCATGAACCCGGCCTGACCAAAGTTCAACAGGCCCGTGTAGCCGAAGTGAATGTTCAGCCCCTGGGCGCCCAGGATGTAGAAGAGCGCCAGTGGCGTGAACAACGCCGTCAGCGTCTGCTGGAAGATGAAGCCCCAATCCATCAGCCCACACGCTCCCGTCGTCCGAAGATGCCTTGCGGCGCGAACATCAGTACCACGATCAACACGACGAGCGCTCCGACGTTACGCAGCGACGTGGGGATGAACAGCGTGGACAACTGGATGGCGAGGCCCAGGAGGAAGCAGCCCGCAGCGGCACCGAAGGCGGTGCCCAAGCCACCGAGGGTGATGCCGGCGAACATCAACAGCAGTAGCTGCTGACCCTCCATGAAGTTCACCTGGAAGCTGGTCGAGTACAACACGCCGCCCATGGCAGCCAACCCGGCGCCCATCACCCACACCAACAACACCACGCGGTCGACGTCGATGCCCGACGAGGCTGCCAGCGCCGGGTTGTCGGCGACCGCCCGCATCGCCTTACCGAAGCGAGCCGTGCGCAGGAAGGTTCCGACCGCCCCGAGCACAACGAGGGCGATGACGATCGTGATGACCGTACGTGCGGGGATCACCCGGGAACCCAGCTCGAACCCACCACCACCCACCGTGCCGGTGTAGGGCTTGTTGCGGGCGCCGAAGAAGTACTGGAACAGGTTGAGCGCCAACAGCGACAGCCCGAAGCTGACCGTCATCAGGCCAAACAGGCTGAGCTTGCGCCGCCGCAGCGGCCGCCACAGCCCCAGCTCGAGCCCGGCTCCCGACGCCGCACCGATCAGCACGCCGAGCACGGCTGCGAGCGGCAGCGGCAGGCCGACGCTCTGGTTGAGGTACCAGGTGATGATCGCACCGAAGGTCACCATCTCGCCATGGCTGAAGTTGGTGAGCTGGATCGTGCCGTAGATCAGCGACAACCCGATGGCGCACATGGCGATGATCAGCCCCAGTTGCACGCCGTCGACCAACTTGCCCGGGATCTCGTCAAGCTTGGTCGCCGCCTGTCGCGTGCTCTCGCCGAACGGGAAGTTCTGGATCTGGCGCTTGTCGGCGGTCAGCCGGAAGGTGCGTGACACCGCCTCCGGGTCGGTCAGCTTGACGCCGTCGGGCAGGGAGTCGACCTGCAGGGTGACGGTGTAAGTACCGAGGTCGTCACCCACCCCGAGAACGAAGATGCCCTCTTTGTCGGAGGTGACGGTCTGGGACTCGCCACCCTCCTTTTCGATCTTGATGTCGACCCCGACGACCGGCTCGCACGTCTCGGAGATCAGCACACCGGCGATCGAGGCGCCTTCGGGCCGAGGGAGCGTCGGCCGCTCGCACTTGGTGTTCTGGCGCGGTGTCCTCTCGGCAGCTCCAGCCGACGAACTCCACATCGTCATCGAACCGATACCGACGAGCATCGCCAACGCGACGCCTAGACGGCGTATTGGTGTCGTCACCGGCGATCAACTACGACGTTCATTCGCTTCCCCCTCACAAGGCGGCGAGCATAACGGACGTCACACCTGCGGGTGCGAATGTCACCCAAACGCAAGCTCTACTGCAGACCGACCGCTCTCAGCGAACCCCGAGGGACTCGAGCACCTGGTCCGGGTCGTCCACCATGCCCACCCAGAACCGACCGAACTCGGCGTAGCGCGACGATGCTTCATCAAAGCGCATCGTGTACACCACCTCCTTGAGGTCGTCGGGGTGCTGGGCGAACAGGGTCACGCCCCACTCGAAGTCGTCCGTGCCCGTCGAGCCGGTGATCAGCTGGGTGACCCGGCCGGCGAATGCCCGACCCGAGGTGCCGTGTTCCCACATCAGCTTCTTACGCTGCTCGTAGGGGAGGGTGAACCAGTTGGCCCCCGGGCCGCGACGCTTCGACATCGGGTAGAAGCAGAACGCCGGCTTGCCTTCCGGGGGCAACGTGGGGAACAACCGCTCCTGGATACGGGACTCGGGCATGCCCTTGGCGTACTCGGAGACCTCGGTGAGCGACACGTAGCTGTCGACCAGTTCGAGACCGGCGGCGACCAGCTGCGTCTGTAAACCCCGCAGCCGCCATTGATCCGACGAGAGGGCCATGACCCCCAGGTCGGCCTTGTGGCCCAACAGCGCGGCACACACCGCCTGATCGTCCCCGTCGTTGCCGCCTTTGAGGGCGGCGAGGACAGCGGTCCGGTCGGCGGTGGCGGAAGCCTTGAAGAACAGGTGTAACACGGCCTGGCCGACGGTGGGTTCGGATGGCGAAGTCATGGGGCCACCCTACGACCCGGAGAAGCGTTGTGGCACACGTCGATCGATCCGACTGCTCTGACAGAAGCAGCTCCTGTCCGACAGAGAGAGCGCGCGCCTGTGCGGAAACCAGAGGGCGCTGGCAGCGGCCAGTAGGGTCACGACCCATGGCTCAGGCCGACCCTCGTTTCGTCACCGGCGACGACGACGCCCCGGATTGCGAGCTGATCGGTCGAGCCTCACCGGCCATGGTGCGGTCCCCCACCTACGTCGTGCGCTTGCTGGTGGGGGCGGTCGCCATCCTGGTTGGCCTGGTGATCGCCGTGCTCTACGAGGACGCAGCAGCCGGGCTGGCCTACAACCAACGGCTGCTGCTCGACGCCTTGCCCGACGTCCTCCAAACCCTGGTGAGTTCGCTGGGGGTCTACGCCCTGGTCGCCGTCGTGGGGGCGATCAACTGGGTGTTGCTCAGCCAACGACGGTTCCGGACCGCCCTCACCCTCAACCTGGCGGCGCTGGCCGGAGCGGCGCTCAGCTTCGCCGCCGAACGCGTGGTCGTGGCTATGTCGTCGTCGAGCACCCTCGACGGCTTCCTGGCCGAGCGGCTGAGCGGGCAGTCGATCCCGACGATCTCCACCTCCCCCATCCTCGGCGCAACGGTGGCGGCGCTCGTCCTGGGTGGGCCGTGGCTGAGCGCCCGGTGGCGAAACGCCTGGTGGTGGACCACCGTCATCTACATCGCCGCCGTGTCCGTGCTGTCCACGTCCGGATTTCTCGGCGTGCTCGTCGACCTGGGGGTCGGCACGGTGGCCGGCGCGTTGATCGGCATCATCTTCAAGACACCAAACCAGGATCCGAGTGGAGCGTCGGTCGTCGCCTCGCTGCGGCGGCTCGGGCTGTTGCCGGTCAGCCTGGCCTCGACCGCCCCCCACCCGACGAGCACCCCCACCTCGGTGCGCTGGGAGGGCACGCTGGAGGACGGCTCCGACATCGCCATCAAAGTACGCGGGCCCAACCGCCACGCCGCCGAGCTGCTCTCCCGGTTGTGGCGGCGGTTGCGCCTGAAGGCACCCAGGGGGGAGCGCAGCGTCGGGACCCTTCGGGGGGAGGCCAACCACGAGGCGCTGTCATCGCTTCAGGCCCACAACCTGGGCGTCCGAACCCCGCGGGTGCTCGCATTCGGGTCAACCGGGGCCAACGGCATGATGCTGGTGACCGAGTTCGTCACCGCCACCGACCTGGCGGAAGTCGACGAGCACCGCTTCGTCGGCGCGCTCGAGGACGCCTGGGCCCAGCTGGCGGCGCTGCGTCGCGCCGGCATCGCCCACCGGCAATTTCGGGTGGACAACCTGATGATCGACGACGACGACCACATCTGGTTGGTGGGCTTCGTCGGCTCGGAGGTGGCGGCCGACGACGTTCAGCTGACCGACGACATCGTCGAGTTGCTCGCCTCGACCGCGGCGGTCGTCGGGCCGCAGGCGGCGGTGGCGGCGGCGCTCAAGGTCCTCGGGCGCGATCCGCTCGTCGAGGCGCTCTCCCGCATGCAGCCCCTGGCCGCAACCACCGTCACCCGGGATGCGCTCAGCCAGGACGGCTTCAAGGCGCTGCGCAGCGAGGTGGCCAAGCGTACCTCGATCGAGGAGGTGCCCGACGCCGAGGACCTGTCGCGCTTCAGCACCCGCCGCATCCTCACCATCTCGATGATCGGCGGCGCCGCCTACTTCCTGGTGCCACAGCTGGCGTCGGCCGGCAACCTGTGGGACGAGACCCAGTCGGCCAACTGGTGGTGGGCGGCGGTGGCGCTGTTGTGCTCGGCGGTGAGCTACGTCGGCTCAGGCCTGGCCCTGGTCGGCGGCGTGCCCAACCGGGTGCCGATCCTGCAGGCGGTGCTCGCCCAGGTGGCCGCAGCGTTCTCCGACACGATCACGCCGGCCAAGGTGGGCGGGATGGCCCTCAACCTGCGCTTTCTCACCAAGCAGGGGGTGGATGCAGCCGTCGCCGCCGCCGGCGTCGGTATGTCGGTCGTCGCCGGGTTTGCGGTGCACATCCTGTTGGTGGCGTCCTTCATCACCGCCGCCGGCCGCTCCAGCGGCGGCCTCGGCCTCGGCCTGCCATCGCTGACCACCGTCCTCGGTTTGGTGGCGGTCGTCCTTGCGGTGTCCGGCCTGGTGATGGCCACGCCGTGGGGTCGCCGGGTGTTTCTCCAGAACCTCATCGACGCCCTTCGCCGGGCCCGCGACGGCGTGGTCGGAATCGCCACCCGACCGGGCAAGGTGGCGTCGCTCTTCGGCGGTTCGGCGATCACGACGATGGCCAACCTGGTGGCGCTGTACGTGTCGGTTCTGGCCTTCGGCGGGTCGGCCAGCTTCGTCCAGGTGGGCGTCGTCTACCTCACCGGTGCGTTCGTCGAGGCGGCCGCACCAACCCCTGGTGGGTTGGGCGCCTCCGAGGCCGCCTACATCGCCGGGCTGACCGCCGTGGGCATGACCACAGCGGTCGCCGTGCCGGCCGTGTTCCTGTTTCGCCTGGCCACCTTCTGGCTGCCGGTGGCGCCCGGCTGGGCGGCGATCACCTACATGCGCAACCGGGACGACCTGTAGCCCAACCGGGGCCGGCGGGGGCGCCCGGCGGATGTGTCCGCCGCGCCGGCCGTCCCCCAGCGGTCGGGCACTCGGCCACCAGCGGCGGACCGTCGGCCTGCTAGCCCCCGGCGACGGCGGGAACGATCGCCACGGTTTCGCCATCGGGCACGGGCGTGGACAACCCGTCGAGGTAGCGCACGTCCTCGTCGGAAACGAACACGTTGACGAAGCGTCGCAACTGACCGTCGTCACCAAAGATCCGCTCGCGGAACCCCGGGTAGGCCTCTTCAAGCGAGGCGAGTACCTCGCCGACGTTGGTGCCTGCGACGTCGACGGAAGAGGTGCCACCGGTCAGGGTTCGAAGGGTGGTGGGGATACGAACGGTCACGGCCATCGCAAAGGCCTCCTTGGGTCGGGGCGAACTCGAAGTTGGACGGGCCGACGGACGCCGGCTCGCGAGCGGCCGATCGTAGCGACACAGACGCGTTCCCGGAGAACGCTCACGTCCCGCTCGATGTTCCCCACCCATCGTTTCGCGGTCGGCGCGCGCCACCCGACCGGTGCCGACGCACCCCGACGCCGTATGATCGGAGCGCTCGTCGGCGCTCGGCTTGACCCCGGGGGCCCGTTCAGTCCGAGCCCAATCACATGACCGCGCCATCCTCCTCAACCCTCCCGGGGCCGCCCTTCTTGGCAGGCCCGCTCCGTCAGGCCAGCCATCGCGACTTCGATGTCGCCCGGCTGGCCGCCACCCGCACCGACCGGGTCACCGTTGCCATCCCGGCCCGCAACGAGGACGGGACGGTCGGCGACATCGTGGCGGCTCTGCACCGGGATCTGGTCGTCGGCGGGCTCGTGGACGAGCTGATCGTGATGGACGACCACTCCACCGACAACACCGCCAGGGAGGCCGAGGCCGCCGGGGCCACGGTGGTGGCGTCGTCGTCGTTGTTGCCCGAGTTCGGCTCCGGGCATGGCAAGGGTGAAGTGCTGTGGAAGTCGCTGTTTGCCAGCACCGGCGACGTCATCGTGTGGTGCGACGCCGACATCACCGATTTCTCAAGCCACTTCGTCACCGGACTGCTCGGTCCGTTGCTGAGCAACACCGACGTGCAGTTCACCAAAGGCCACTATCGCCGGCCCGGCGAAAACGGCACCGGGGGCGGCCGGGTCACCGAGTTGGTTGCCCGACCCCTGCTGTCGATGTTCTTCCCCCACCTGGCGCTGGTGGCCCAGCCGCTGTCGGGCGAGTTCGGTGGGCGCCGGTCGGTGCTGGAACGCCTGAGCTTCGTACGCGGCTACGGGGTGGATGTCGGGCTGCTGATCGACATCGCCGCCGCCATGGGCACCGAGTCGATCACCCAGGTCGACCTCGACGTACGCACCCACCGAAACCGGCCGTTGTCGGAGCTGGGCCCGCAGGCCGCCGCGGTGGCCGCCGCCATCCTGGCCCGGGTCGATCCCCGGCTGATCGGCGAGCGCATGACCCTGGAGCGGCCCGACCTCTCGGTGGCCGAGGTCGACCTGGGCGAGCTGCCTCCGATGCTCAAGGTGGACGACTACTCCGCCCGCTGACCCAACCGGACGCCCGTCGGGCAGCGGCTGGGTTCGGAAGCAGCTCAGCCCGGAAGCAGGGCGTCGAGCATCCGCTCGGTGGCGAGCGTCACCGAGCGAGCGGGATCACCGAGCGCTGCCTCTCGTCCGACGCCAGCAACCAGCGAGGCGACTTCGAAGCCCGGGGGCAGCTCGAGGCCGTCGTCGAGTTCACCCACCACCGCTCCCGCCGACAGGCCCAGCGAGGCGGCCAGTCCGGCGACGCCGCCGAGCACCTTGCCCTCGAAGGAGGCGGCATCGCAGAGACCCTCGCCGGTCAGAACCGCGTCGGCGTCTTCGAGCATCACCTCAAGGCCGACGTGGTCGGCGACCAGCTCGAAGCCCTCGGTCAGGGTGGCGCCAAGCGCCGCCAACCCCCCGGCGAGCCCTCCCGCCGAGCCCGAACCCACCAGCGACGACACGTCGACGCCGTAGCTCTCCGCGTACAGTTCCACCAACCGGTCCAGCCGCCGGCTGAGCAGCTCCACCTGGGCGGTCGTGGCGCCCTTCTGCGGGGCGAAGCAGGCGGCAGCTGCGGTGAAGGTGAGGCGGACGTCGCAGGCGACTTCCAGACGGACGCCGCCCAGACGCGGCACGGGCCCCAGGCTCCGCAGCGCACCCAACCCACCATCGGTGGTCGCCGAGCCTCCCATGCCGATCACGATCGACCGGGCGCCGGCGTCGAGGGCGGCGGCGATCAACTCGCCCACCCCGGTCGTGTCGGCGGCCAGCGGCTCGTTGCCCTCGGCCCCGCCGACCAGCGCCAGCCCGGAGGCGGAGGCCATCTCGAGCACCGCCCGCTTTCGGCTGAGTCGCCAGCCGGCCTCAACCGGGTCGCCGAGCGGTCCGGTGACGGTGCTCGTGCGGTTGGCGCCCCCCAACACCTCGAGAAACCCTTCGCCGCCGTCGCTCATCGGCACCTTGAGCGCCGTCCACCCGCGCGCTTCCACGGCTTCGGCCATGGCTTCGGCGGCATCGAGCGCGCTCAGCGAGCCGCGGAACTTGTCGGGGGCCACGACGATGCGCACCCGGCCAGGGTAACGACCGACTGCGATCGGCCCGCACCCCTCTCCCCGGATGCCTGGGGGCTCCGGTCGGGCTATCCCGCCGCGGTGGTCGCCACGCCCGGCGGTGTGCTGGTGGCCGCGTCGCCACCGTCTGCACCCGGTTTCGCCGGATCGAAGCCGTCGCCGAGAATGACGATCACCTGAGCGTTCTTGCCGCTGGCCTCGATGGAAACCTCGGGGGGCCGCGCCTCCACGGTTGACTCGGGGAGCCCGGCGGCCTTGGCGACAGCCTTGGCGTCGGCCTCGAAGCCGTTCTCGAAGTACACCTTGGTCGGCTGGCCCTTGTCGCCGTTGAGCGCCGCAACGCTCGTATAGCCGGCCGCCTTCAACTTCTCGGCAACGTCGCCGGCCGCACCGCTCACCCCGGAGGCGTTGGCCACGGTGACCTTCAGCTCGGCGACCGGCACCGACGTCGTCGGCGCAGCGGTCGTCGTGGTCGCGTCCTTGGCAGGATCGTCACCACCGGCGGTTGTCGACGTGGCCGAGTGCAGATCGGGTGAGGCCGTCACCTGGCCAGTGCCGGGGTTCTTCCAGACCAGCAGCACGCCGATGATCACTGCAACGGCGACGAGGGCGATCCCGCGCCCGGCGTTGGGCTGGGTGGGACGAGAAGATCGTGATCGTGTTGGTTCGGTCATGTGTTGGTTCCCGCCGTCGACCTGGATGGACTACCCGGGCGGCTCACCGAGGCGTGTGACAACAATCGGTGCTGAGGAGAGTAGTAGCCGCCGCCAGAAAAGTCGGTGACCCTCCGGAACGGCACCCCTGGAAGGGGACCGACGGGGGCCGATCCCCCCGAAACCCAACGCTCACAACGAGCGACGTCGGGTGATCTCGTAGGTGGCGATCGCCACCGCCGCAGCCACGTTCAACGAGTCGAGGCTGCCTCGTAGCGGCAGCGACACCACCTCGTCGCAGCGGCGCGCCACCAGACGCGACAGACCTTTGCCCTCGGCGCCGGCGACGAGGCAGATCGGCTGGGTGGCGACGGTCAGGTCGTAGAGCGAGGTGGGACCGGCGCTGTCCAGGCCGACCACCCACACCCCCGCCGAACGGAGCGACTCGATCGCAGCGGGCAACCCGCCCACCAGAGCCATCGGCAGGTGCTCGACGGCACCGGCGGCCGTCTTGGTCACCGTCGGCGTGACGTGCGCAGCCCGGTGTCGGGGCAGGATGACCCCATCCACGCCGGCACATTCTGCAGTTCGCAGCAGCGCACCCAGGTTGCGGGGGTCGGTGACCCCATCGAGGGCCAGCAGAAACGGCGAACCGCCACGGCCGCCGTCTGCAACGAGGTCCTCGAGCTCGACCGGCTTCAGCTCGGCGGCCTCGGCCACCACGCCTTGGCTGGACTCGGTGTAGCTGCGACGGTCGAGCGCCTTACGTCCCAGCTCGGTCACCATCACCCGCTGCTCGCGTGCCAGCTGACGAATGTCGTCGAGCACCGGCGCCGGGTCGAGGTCCTCGGCCAGGAAGATCTCGCGCACCTTGCGGGTGCCCGCCAGCAACAGCTCGCGCACGGCCTGACGACCCTCGACCTGGTCCCCGCCCAAGCCGTAGCGCGAGGTGGTGGCGCTCGGCCGGGTTCGACGGTCGCCGCGATCGCTGTAGCGAACCGAGCTGCCGGTCTGAGCGGTCGGGCCGCGGCGAGGGGGTCCGCTGCGCTGGCCTCCGCCCGCTTTGCCCCGTGGCGGCTTGCCTCCTGAGCCACCCCTGCTCGGCGTCCGTTCGCCGGCGCCCGAACCTCGCCCTCGGCCAGGTCCACCGCCCTTGGGAGAAGCGCCCTTGCCGACGCCACCCCGCGCCGGCCGCTTACCGCCGGACGGGTTGTTTCTCGAGCCTCCCGTTCCCCGGCTCATCGGCGGGCCACCAGTGCGCTGGCCAGCGCAACGATCGCTTCGCCGGAGCCGAGCGAACCGACGCCCTCGGCACGTCGTCCTTTGACCGACACAGGCGCGCCGACCACATCGCTGAGCCGCCGGGTCATCTCGTCGCGGTGAGGCGCCAGCTTGGGTCGTTCGGCGATCACCGAACAGTCGACGTTGACCGCCTGCCAACCGGCGTCGGCCACACGGGCGACCACCTCGCCGAGCAGTGCCATCGAGTCGGCGCCTGCGTGAGCCGGGTCGGTGTCGGGAAAGTGGGAACCCAAATCACCGAGCCCGATGGCACCCAGCAGCGCCTCGGCGACCGCATGGGCGACCGGATCACCGTCGCTGTGGGCCTCCAGCCCGGGCACACCGGGAATCTCGACTCCGCCGAGCACACAGCGACGCTCGGGATCGTCGGAGAAGCGATGGATGTCGAAGCCGTTGCCGACGCGCAGGTCGATCGGCTCGGTGCGGTCGTGGTCGGCCATCTCCCCATCCTCCCGCGCCGCCGCACCCGGGCGGTCATCGGCGTGGGGTGCAGGCCCGGTCGCATCCCGTTCGGCCAGCAGCGCTGCGGCGACGACGAGGTCCGACGGCACGGTCACCTTCAGGTTCGCCGGGTCCCCCTCGACGACCTCAATCCGCTGCCCGCAGGCCTCGATCAGCGAGGCGTCGTCGGTGGCCTCGCGATGATCCCGGTGCGCCTGGCGCAACGCGTCCGCACGGAAGGCCTGGGGCGTCTGCACGGCGATCAGCGTGTCCCGATCGACCACCGATCCATCGTTCGAACGCAGCGTGTCGGTCAGCGCCACGCCAGGGATGGCTCCGGCCGCCCCGTCCGGGGACGCAACCGCGTCGATCACCCGACGGAACACGGCCCGGTCGGCCAACGGGCGCGCCCCGTCGTGCACGGCGACGATTCCAGCCGTTGCTGGCACTGCCGCCAGCCCGGCCCGCACCGATTCCGAGCGTGTGGCACCCCCGGCCACGACGGCGTCGATGCCGGGCAGCTGCGGCCGCAGCCGGGCCAGGTGCTCCAACCGGTCGGCGGGCACGACGACCACGACACCGGTGGAGACCTCCGCAGCCGCCTCGAGCGCCCAGGCCAGCAGGGGCCGACCCGCAAGGGCGACGAACTGCTTGGGCCCCCCGAAACGCCGCCCGGAGCCGGCGGCCACCACGATCGTCCACACATCGAGCACCATCACAAGGTAGGCGAGTGCCATCGGCCACAGCATGAGCAGGCTCAGCACTAGGATGCGCTCGTGGATCGATCCAAGCTTGCCGAAGTCACCTTGTTCGCTGCGCTCACCGACTCCGAGCTCGATCGCATGCTCGACGAGTCGTCCAGCCTCGACCTGGTTCGAGGCGACGTGCTGTTCAAGGAGGACGAGGATGCCGACGCATTGTTCGTTGTCGAGTCGGGCCGGGTGGCGATCGGCAACCGCTCGGTCGACGGTCGCGAGTCGATAGTCGCTCTGATGGAATCAGGCGACCTGTTTGGCGAGATGAGCCTGTTCGACGGCACCGGACGCTCGGCCGACGCCCGGGCGCTCGAGCCGTCGCAGGTGCTGTCGGTTCCCTTCGGCCCGCTGCGCGCCATCCTCGATGAGCGCCCCGCCCTCCTGTGGGAGGTGGTGAAGATGCTCAGCGGGCGGCTGCGCCACATGGACGCAGCGCTCGCCGATGCGTTCTTCCTCGATGTGACCGGCCGTACCGCCAAGCGCCTGCTCGAGTTGGCCGGCGACACCGATGCCTTCGAGATTCCCATCACCCAGGAAGAGCTGGCCGGGCTGATCGGCGCCAGCCGCGAACGCGTCAACAAGGCGATCTCGGCGTTCATGCGCCTCGGCTGGATCGAACAGCACGACCGGGCCTACGTCATCTTGAAGCGACGCGAGCTCGAGATCCGCGCCCGCTGAGTCGATCCCAGCCGCTCGGCGCGGACGCCTCGCCGGTGCGGCTGTCCGACCAGCGCTGCGTTCATTGGGTGGGCGACTCCCATCGGGGGTTCCGCCCGGTCCACCCGAGGAGACGGTCGACCGCAGTGGCACCGTCTGGGACGGACACCTCGGCGCCGAACACCCCCGGCGAGCGCATCACCTCTGGTGGAACCGCGTCGCCGAGCGCGCGAACGAACGGGACTGCGTCGTCGGGGATCGAGACGCTCACGTCGGTCGCCGCCGCGATGTCCCAGGCGTGGAGGAACAGGTCGGCTGCCGGGAACCTGAGCCCGTCCCGAACGGAGCGACGCCCCATCGGGGTGTCGACCACCCGCTCCAGGCCGAGGTCGTCGATCTCCGCCACCGCTTCCCGGGCGGGGGCGGCCAAGCCGGTCCACCACAGCAACGGGTCGGCCCGGACGGCGTCACCGGGCGGATCCTGACGCCCGAAGCCGAGATCGGGCGCTTCGCCCGCGCAGGATGTGCAGCCCCATGGCCGTCGCGGCGCCGACGTGGCCGAGAACATCAAGCGCTCGCCAGCCTTCACACGGCGATGGCCGACCCCAGGCGTCACCGGGCACCTGCTCGACCACCTCGGACATCACATCGATGCCACGCCGATACGCTTCGTCGCTCGTCCAAATCATGGAGACACCCCCACATTTTGCGGTGCGGCGAAGCTACACCACGGATTCGCTTGCGACGTCGAGGTTTCGCGACCCACGGCGCAACCGATGGAGGATGGGCGCTACTCGACCCGCTTCAGTTCGGCGGTCAGGTGGTGGGTCATCGGGAGGCCGACCGCAGCCATGGCGAGGTCGTAGCCGAGCCGATTGCCCGTCACCAGGTAGCGCCGCTCCGTGGCGGTGACCTCCTTGGCCGTGGGTGTGCCGGCGACGATGGTGGAGTCGACCGCCAAGCGCACGGCGTGCCGATCCTCGGCGCCACCGGGATGGGTGGCGAGGCCGGATCCCGCCTCGATGAGGCCGGGCGCCTGGGCGATGACCAGCTCCACCTCCGACTCCCCGATCAACCGCAGGTAGCCGGTCTCGGCGTGCAGCGGACGACCGTCGTCGGCGTGCCTGGTCGCCGACGTATAGACCAGCACCGGCTTGTCGGCCAGCGGCGCGAACGTGATCGTTTCGGAGTACCCGAAGTCGTCGATCGTCGGGTACTCCCCTTTCCCGGACCCTTCCCAGCGGCCGATCAGCGGTCGCAGCGGGTCGAGCAACGGTGACATCGCAGGTGGAGGTGGCGAATCGACGGAAGGCGGGTCGGCTTGTTCCGCCACCACATCGGCCGGCGCAGCGCTTCCCAGCAGGTGGGCCCAGCGGGCCTCGCGGCGACCGGCCTGACGGGGCAGCTCGACGACCAGCGGCGTGGTGCGACCGGCCAGCTCGCCCAGCGCATCGGTCACCTCGGACAGCTCGCCAAAGCTGTGGAGGCGGCCGGCCCGGCTGCGCAACTCCCCTGGCGTCTGCGGCCCGCGCAGCATCAGCAGCGTCAGCACCGCCCGACGACCATCGGACAGCTCCAACACCTCGTCGGCCACCTGACGGAACTTCTCCCGTCGCTCTCCGGAGCGGGGATACACCCGACGAATCAGCGAGCGATCTCGCAGGGCGTCGAGCGCGCCGGCAACCTCGCCTGCGTCGAGCGCCATGATCGGGTTGCGCCCCGAGCTCTGGTTGGCGGCCGTCACCAGCGCGTTGAGCGTCAGCGGGTAGGTGGAGGGAACGGTCAGCTCTTTCTCCATCAGGCATCCCAGCACCCGGAGTTCGATGGCTCCGAGCGCAGGCGCGACCTCGCCGGTCGCCGGTTCGCCGCTCATCAGGTCGTCGCTCACGTTGGTGACCCCGCTTCGCTCGCAGCGGTCGGATCGCCGCCGCTGCCCAGAAACGCCAGGGCACGCCCCCACGCGTCGGCCGCATCCTCGGGGCGGTGGTTGGCACCGTCGGGGTCCTGGGCGAACGCATGGTCGGCGCCGGGGTAGCGCACCACGGTGGCCACCTCGTCCAGCTCGTCCAACTCGCTCTCCGGCAGCCACGGATCCTCCGTGCCGCACAGCGCCAGCACGGGACACGCTCCCGGCGCTGCGACCGAATCGATGGCATCGGTCTGATGGGGAGCCCGCCACGCCTCGGGCATGCGGATCATGCCGTAGAAGCTCACCGAAGCGTCGAACCGCCCCGACGACGAGGCCTTCATGGCGTACATGCCACCCATGCAGAACCCCATGATGCCAACGGTGTCGCACCCGGTCGCCTCCGCTGCAGCCAGCGCATCGGCCAGTTTGGCGTCATCGCGCAGCTCACCGGCGGACTCCAGGCGATCGACCACGCTCAGCTGCTCGCGGCCGGGCCACATCTCCGGCACAACCACGACCCAGCCCTCGGCGTCGGCCACCCGTTGAGCATGCTGGTCGAACAGCGGCCGCAGACCACGGATATCGGGCCACATGACGAGGCCACGAGCGGGCGTCACCCCGGCCGGACGAGCGATCTCCGCCGGCGTGCCGGTGTGCAACGTGATGCGCATGGTCCCCTTTCGGCCGAGTTGTTCGGCTCCTGATGACGGTGGCTACTGGTAGCGGTTGAGGATCGACGATTGAGCCTGCTGGCTGAGACCGTCACGGATGACCGCTGCCAGCTGCTCGCTCACCTCGGCCACGTCGGCCAGTTCCTCGGTCGAGGCCCGCATCAGCTTGTCGAACCGGCCGCAGCTGCCGACCACCGCTTCGATCACCGGCTCGGGAAGCCGGGGCAGGATGCGTGCCAGGATGCGATAGCCGCGCGGCTGCATCGTCTGGTCGAGGTCGACCGAGTTGCCGTCGCCGAGCTCGAGCACGTCGCCGACATCGTCGGGGTCGGTGATCTCGCCCGGGTCCAGGTCCCGCAGACGCTCGAGCGCCTCCGCAGGTTCGATGCCGTCGGGTGCGTAGTCGCGGATCAGGTTGGTGCGTTCGTCGCCGACGCCCGCCATCAGGTCGCGAAGCTGGAGGCGCACCAGGCGGCCGTCGGCACCCAGCTCGATCAGGTGGTGCCGGAGTTCGTCGGCGATCCGGCTGACCATCTCGGAGCGCTGCAGCACGACGATGACGTCGCGCAGTGTCACCAGGCCCTCCACCTCGTGGGCGGTCAGGCTGGCCAGCTCCTCGTTGAGGCGGCTCTTGTAGCGCTCCAGCGTCTGCAGCGCCTGATCGCAGCGGTTGAGGATGTTGGGGATCGACTCGAGCTGGTACTTCTCGTCGCCCCGGTACACGGTGAGCACCGCCATGTCCTCGGACACGGTGGCCACCGGCACGCCGACCGAGCGCGCCACACGCTCGGCGGTGCGATGGCGGGTGCCGGTCTCGGTGGTCGGCACGTTGGGGTTGGGCACCAGGTGAACGTTGGCGCGGGCAATACGCGACGAGTCGGCCGACAAGATGATGGCGCCGTCCATCTTGGCCAGCTCGCTCAACCGTTGGGGCGTGAACGCTGCGTCGAGGAGGAACCCGCCCGAACACACGTTGAGCACCTCCGGGCCATCCCCGACGACGATCAGGGCGCCCATCCTCGCCTTGGAGATGCGATCGAGGCCGTCGCGCAGCTGGGTTCCGGGAGCGACCGCCGACAGCGCGTCCCACAACTCCTGTTTGCGCCGAGCGATCACGTTTCTATCTTAGCGCCAAGCTGCCAATGCCCGGCCCTGGCCCTGGCCCTGGCCCTGAGCGGACCAGCTGCAGCGCCGCCACCCGATATCGAACCAATCGTCGGTCGAAGCGCCAAGCGTCCACCGAGCAAGAGTTCAGGCGAGCACTCGATCGAGCCACGCAATGAGGTCGGCGGTGACCTCGTCACGGTTGATCTCGTTGAGGATCTCGTGGCGTGCCCCCGGGTATCGAGCAACGAAGACGTCGTCGACTCCGGCGTCGCGGTAGCGCTGAGCAACCAACTCGATCAGCTCACCGCCGCCCGCCAGTGGATCGGCGTCGCCCGACATGAGGTAGATCGGCAGATCGGCCCGCACCCGGGCGATCGAATCCAGATCGCTGGTCGATGCGGTCCCCTCGAGCATGCCGCGAGCGGCCGTTGCGTCGAGGCCGAAACCGCAGGCGTCGTCGGCGACGTAGGCGTCGACCTCGGCGCGATCCCGGCTGAGCCACTCATACTCGGTCGGCGCCGGCTCGAACGGGGCGTTGAAGGCGCTGAGATCGACCTCGGCATCGGGATCGATTCCAGCTCCAATCACGTCGAGCGCCGAGGTGCCCGAGAGGACCGCAGCATCCACGTCGCCGGAGTGGCCGATCAGAAACTGCTGGAGCGCAAACGAGCCCATCGAGTGGCCGAACAGGATCAGCGACGTGTCGGGGTGCTCCTCGCGGGCCCGTTTGCCGAGCGTTCCGATGTCGGCGACGAGGCCCGCCCACCCGGCCGGCCCAAGCTCGCCGTAATGCTCCGGACCACCGGCGGTGCGGCCGTGACCGCGATGGTCGTTGGCGTACACCACGTATCCGGCGTCGGTGAGCGCTTCGGCAAACCGGCGGTAGCGGGCGGCGTGCTCGCCCATACCGTGCGCCAATTGGACGATCGCCCGCGGCGTGCCGTCTCCGGTCCAGCGATACACGTGGATCGATTGGCCGTCGCTTCCGTCGAAGGTGAAGGTGTCCTCGTTCATCGCCCGATCCTCCCACACCGGTTGATCACCCGGGGGCCCTCAGCGGGTTCGGGACTTCGAACGCGATCATCGACAGTTAAAACGCGCACGAAGCGTCGACCCGCGCCTCCGACTGGGCGGTGAGCGAATGTACGGACAATACTGACCCGATGAATCGCCCTTCACCCATTCGAGCCGTCCTCGCGTCCTTGGCATTGTTGGTAGCAGGGCCAGCGCTCGCCGGGTGCTCCGGCGATGAGGCGGCAGATGCAGCCACCCCCGGCGCCGAAGGCTCGAACGCTCCAGCGCCGGGCCGGGAAGCAGCCGGGGTGGCGTTGGATGCCGACCGCATCGTCATCGACGTACGTACTCCCGAGGAGTTCGACGCCGGCCACGTCAACGATGCTCGGCTCATCGACATTCAGGGACCGGACTTCGACGCCCAGATCGCCGAACTCGACCCCGACGCCGACTACGTCGTCTATTGCCGCAGCGGCAATCGTTCAGCGGTCGCAGCCGGGGAGATGCGGGCCATCGGCCTGGACGTCCTCGACGGTGGAGCAATGGACGACATGACCGCCGCCGGGTGGCCTGCCGGCTGAGTGCTCGAAGGGTGTTGCGGGCGTGCGACCGCAGCGCCGGTGTCGCTCCGCCACCGAGGAGTGCTACACCGCCCGCAGGTCGGCATCCTGCAGCGAGATCGCCTGCATCGCCTCGCCCAGCGTGGGCACCTGTTGAAGGCGGGCGGAGCGCGACCACTCGGCTGCGCCACCGGCTGGGTGGACGCTGCGGTCGCGCGGCGCCACGATGCGGTGGAAGCCCAGCCTGGCCGCCTCCGAGATCCGGCGGCTCGGTTCGGGCACCGCCCGCAGCTCGCCGGTGAGCCCCACCTCCCCCACCATCATCACATCGCCGGGGATGGCCCGCAGCGTTGCCGCCGACACCACTGCGGCGGCGATCGCCAGGTCGGCGGCCGGCTCGCGAACGGTCAGCCCGCCGGCGACCGAGACGAACACGTCGGCGTTGCTCAGGTCGAGCTGCGCCCGCTGAGCGAGCACCGCCAGGATGAGGTCGATGCGCCTGGGCACCAGCCCGGTGACGGTGCGGGTGCCGTACCCCCCGGTGCCCGCCGGGCGGGGGCTGACCAGCGCCTGCACCTCGACCAGCACTGGCCGGTGGCCCTCGAGCACGGCCACCACCGCCGAACCGGGTACCCCGGCGCGCCGATCGGCCAGCAACAGCCCGGACGGATCGTCCAAGGACTCGATGCCCTGGCGGCCCATGCGAAACATGCCCACCCGGTCGGTGGCACCGAAGCGGTGCTTCACCACCCGCAACAGCCGCAGCGCGCCGTCGCGGTCGCCCTCGAAGTGCATCACGGTGTCGACGGCGTGCTCCAGCACCCTCGGCCCGGCCAGGCCGCCGTCCTTGGTGACATGGCCGACCAACACGACGGCGGCACCGCTGCGCCGGGCGACCGCCACCAGGGCGTTGGTGGCCTCACGCACCTGGGTGACCGAGCCGGGCACGCCGCTGACCCTGTCGTCATAGAGCGTGTGGACCGAGTCGACGACCACCAACGCCGGGGTGGTCTCGGCCAGCCGAGCCAGCACCACCTCCAGCCTGGTCTCGGCCAGCACGTACAACTCGTCGCAGATGGAGTCCAGGCGCTGGGCGCGTCGCTTGAGCTGATTGGCCGACTCCTCGGCGGTGACGTAGAGCACGCCGCGGCCACTCCGGGCCACGCCCGCAGAGGCCTGCAACAACAGCGTGCTCTTGCCCACCCCCGGCTCACCCCCGATCAGGCTGACCGATGCCCCGGTGAAGCCGCCGCCCAGCGTTCGGTCCAGCTCGCCTATGCCGGTTGCGAACTGTGGGTCCCCCAGCTCGGGAACGTCACCGATCGCCCGCACCGTGCCCGGCACGTGCGGGATCGGGTGGTCGTCGGCCGGAGCCGCCAGCTCCTCGGTGAGGGTATTCCAGTCGCCGCACCCGCCGCAGCGACCGGCCCACTTGGGGGCCTCCTGCCCACAGGCCAGGCAGCGGAAGACGGGTGCGGGTGATGCTTTGGAAGCCATGACACCACGCTAGAAACGAACTGTGACAACGAAGGCCGGCGAGAGCCTTTCGCCCCACAGCGGCCACGGCGGGTACAGGATGGCTTCGCCGGACGTGTTCACCGACGCTGCGCGATCAGATCGATCTCGATGTTCGAGCCGAGCGGGAGCGAAGCCACCCCGATGGTGGTGCGCGCCGGGAATGGCTCAACAAACCTGGAGGCGTACACCCGGTTCATCTCTTCGAAATCGTCCATGTCGGTCAGGAAGACGTTGATCTTCACCACGTCCTCCGGGGTGAGCCCGGCCGCTGCGAGCACGCCGAACAGGTTGTCGAAACACTGCTCGGTGCGTCGGGCGACGTCACCCTCGACGAGCGCGCCGGTGGCGGGGTCGATCGGCGTCTGCCCCGAGCAATAGACGACACCGTCGGCGTCGACGCCGTGGCTGTACGGACCGACCGCAGCGGCGGTTGGGCTGGTGATGGGCCGGCGCATGTCGTGCTCCTGTTTGGCGTGAGGCGGTGCGTGAACGCATCAATCGTCGTGAAGGTCGTTGCACCGGTCCGACCAGGTCGGTGCCGCAGCGACACTACGAGATGACCCTTCCACGTGAGCGTCGACCACATGCGTTCCCACGTTCCACATCGGCGATCACTTCGGTGCCGAGCGGACGGGGAACCACTCGTCCACGACCGAAGCGACACGGCCCAGTTCCACCAGAGCGGCAGCGATCCCTGGCGATGCTCACGGACCGTCGCAGGCCACCTCGCCCGGGAGCAGTGCCCGCACCACCACTTGGAGTTCGGCACCCTGATCATCGACGAACGGCATGCCGGAGACCCGCGCTGCGGAAAACACCTCGGCTGCGTGAACACCGGCGATCTCGGCGCAGCGCGACCCGGCGACCGTGTCGTTGGGCTTGACCGTGCCGAACACCTCGACGAACCGCGGCCCTGGCCACGGTGTCGTCCCCTCCGGAGTCGTGCCGAACTCGTGGGTCCCCGGCAGGTCGGTCACCTCAACCCGATCCGGCACCCACGGCGTAGGTCGATCACCCAACCGACGCGATCGTTCGATCAGCGTCTCGAGTGTGTTGCGGGCCTCGATTTCCGACGTGCCGAGATCGCCCCGCGCGTCGTACCCCAAGCCATGTACGCTGACCTCGGCCGGGCCAGCCGCGCTGCGGAGCCGCACCGTGGTACCACCCAAGTCGGCGACGCGTGGGGTGCCGTAGTTCACCGACTCATCGATCATCTCGGATGCCGCTGCATCATCGAGGAAGGCCCGGAGCTGCTCGGGCGGCACCGAGCCCAGCAACACCTCCACGGGCGGCGGCACCGTCCACGGCGGCGTCTCGAGCTCCTCGGCAACGAAGATGCGACCGTCGCCGTAGATGGTCACCTCGGGCACGTCGTTGGCGGCGACGGCGAAGGGCACGAGCCCACCGCCGATGTCCACCTGCCACACCACCTCGCTGTCGGACAGCATCTCGGCCGCGGCCGACGTGTCGGTCGGGAGCGTTCCCTCGGCTACTGGTCCGTTGGTGGCTGGTGCGTCCACCGAACCCTCGGTTGCGGTTCCGCATCCGACGGTTGCCAGCACGATCGCTGTGCTGACAGCCGCCGCGCAACGAGGAGCGCAGCGCAACCCGCTGCCGACATGCGGGCACTCGGAGTGGTGTGGGCGGGTTTCATCGAAGGTACGCCGGTGACCCGACTGCCGCCTCAACGCTGTTCGAACGACCTGACGAACCGATCTGGACACGCTGCCTCCCTGGACCCTTGCCACCTGAGACGACGACGAAGGGCCAGGAGTTCCCCACGACCCGGAAAACTACGGCTGGGTTGCGATCCGACAAACCGGATCGCACCGACCAAGCCGACAGAGACGCGCTCGGCCGGGGTCAGCCGCGCTACCGATCGAGACGCCGGCTGGCCCACATGCCGATGAGCAGCACGGCGCCGGCCAACAACACGAGCACCCCACCGACCAACACCAACTGCGGGGCCCGGCCCGACTTTTCCTCCGAGGTGGCGCTGAGCGCCGTCTCGGTACCCGCCGCAGTGAGATCGGCGCTCCAGCTCACCCGGCTGCCCGCCGACGTGCCCTCGGAGCGTTCCCCGTTGCTGTCGATCAGCTCGCCGGGCATGGAGACGGACAGGTCGAGCGTGAGCGACCCCGGGTTGTCCTTCAGCTCGGCGGCCAGGTCCTTGTCGCTGCGGCCCAACGCCAGGCCGTCGAGGGCGTCGGCCACGCCTTGGTCGGAGAACTGGGCGAGGTTGACCTCGGTGACGAGGCGACCGTCGAGGACGTACTTGGTGCCGCCGAACTTGTCGAGCACGTTGACCTGAAGGCCCTGCAGCGGTCCGTCGGGCCCGGTGATCTCCTCCAGGGTTGGCTGCAGGTCGCTCGGTCGTCCGTAGTCCTTCGTGACCAGTAGCTTCACCGAGCCGTCCTCGACCAGCTCGGGGTCGGTCACGTCCCAACCGGCTGCGGCCAGATCGCTGGTGTCGATCGCCTCCAGGCCTCCGATGCGTCCCAGCGCGTCGCGGTCGAGCTCGACGACCACCTCGACGGTGCCCGAGCCGTCCTCGGCCACGTCCACGTTCACCTCGGCGGTCGCCTCGCAACCGACGAGGCCGACGACGACCAACAACGCAAGCAGCACCGAGCGGATTCGGCGGGAGGGGGTTCGCACCCCCGTCACGGTAGACGGCCCCCACGGTGGCCAACGACCTCGAAGGCTCGGTGCCCGTAGCTGTCATGGCGAACGCGCAACCGCCCGGCTCGCCCTCGTGGGGCGGGCCGGGCCGTTGCTCTCGAGCTCGGGACGCTCAACCGAGCGTCCCGATCACGATCGTCGGATCAGTTACCGGACTCCGGGACATCGCCCGCCACATCGCCGGCAACCATCTCCGCCGGCGAGTCGGGCGGGATGAAGCCCTCGACCGCCTTGAACACCGCAATGTTCTCGTCCGGATTCTCCGGGTCGGGCTCAACGTCGACCACGATGATCTGGCCGGCGGTGAACTCCTTGTGGAGCAGCTTCTCCGAGACCGGATCCTCCACCTGGCGTTGGATCGCCCGGCGCAACGGCCTGGCCCCCAACGTCGGGTCGTACCCGGTATCGGCCAAGTGAATCTTCGCCGCCTCCGTGATCTCGAGGCCCATGCCCAATCCGGCGAGCTGCTCGGCAACCCGGGCGGTCATCAGATCGACGATCTGGATGACCTCGTCCTTGCTCAGCTCGTGGAAGACGATGACGTCGTCGATCCGGTTGAGAAACTCGGGCCGGAAGTGCGCCTTGAGTGCGTCGTTGACCTTGGCCTTCATCCGCTCGTAGCTGACCGCCTCATCATTGCGCGAGAAGCCGACGTTGGCCTTGCGCAGATCCGCGGTGCCCAGGTTGGAGGTCATGATCAGCACGGTGTTGCGGAAGTCGACCGAGCGGCCCTGGCTGTCGGT
>NZ_DAOLGP010000025.1:0-59156 GCF_035329545.1 Candidatus Neomicrothrix sp. | reverse complement strand
CCATCGTCCCCACGTTCATATGAGGCTTGTTCCGCTCGAACTTCTCCTTGGCCATCAGGTTGCTCCTTGTTGTGGGTAGATCGTGGGTGGGGGGTGGTGCGCAGGGATAAGGGTAGTGGCGAGGGCGGGACGCCCGTGCCGGGGGCGGCCGTCAGCGGCCGGTGACCCGAGCGACGATCTCTTCCTGGATCGATCGCGGGGTGGCCTGGTAACTACCGAAGTGCATCGTGTAGTTGGCTCGGCCCTGGGTCTTCGAGCGGAGGTCGGTCGAATACCCGAACATCTCCGACAGCGGCACCTCGGCGTCGATCACCTGGTTGGCGCCGCGCTGTTCCATCTTGCCGACCTTGCCGCGCCGGCTGTTGAGGTCGCCGATGACGTCGCCCATGTAGTCCTCGGGCGTCACGACCTCGACCTTCATGATCGGCTCGAGCAGTGTGGGCTTCGCCTTCCGGGCGGCCTCCTTGAAGGCCATCGTTCCGGCGATCTTGAACGCCATCTCCGACGAGTCGACGTCGTGGTAGTCGCCGTCGGTGAGTTCGACCTTGACGTCGACCATGGGGAAACCGGCGAGGACGCCGGAGGTGAGGGCCTCCTCGACGCCGTGGCCGACCGAGGGGATGTACTCCTTGGGAATACGACCGCCCGTGATGTTGTCGTCGAAGCTGAATCCGCCACCGGGGCCGGTTGGGATGACGTTGATGACGATCTTGGCGTACTGGCCGGAGCCACCGGTCTGCTTCTTGTGCAGGTAGGTGTGCTTGATCACCTCTTGGGTGAGGGTCTCGCGATAGGCCACCTGCGGCTTGCCGACCGTGGCGTCCACCTTGAACTCCCGCAGCATGCGGTCGACGATGACCTCGAGGTGCAGTTCGCCCATGCCGGCGATGATCGTCTCGGCGGTCTCCTCGTCGGTGCGCACCTGGAAGGTGGGATCCTCTTCGGCCAGTGACACGAGGGCCTTGGACATCTTGTCCTGGTCGGCCTTGGTCTTGGGCTCGACGGCCACGTGGATCACGGGGTCGGGGAACTCGAGCGACTCCAGCTGGATGAAGTCGGACGGGGCGCACAGGGTGTCGCCCGTGCGGGTGTCCTTCATGCCGATCGCAGCGACGATGTCGCCGGGGCCGACCCAATCCTGTTCGATCTGGTCCTTGGCGTGCATCTCGAGGAGACGACCCATGCGCTCCTTGTTGCCGCTCCTGGTGTTCAGCACCTGATCACCCTTGGTGATCTTGCCGGAGTACACCCGGAAGTAGGTCAGCTTGCCGACATGGTCGGCAGTCATGATCTTGAAGGCGAGGGCGCTGAAGGGCGCGTCGTCCTCGGGTGCCCGGGTGATCGGCTCGCCCTTGCGGTCGGTGCCGTCCACCGGCGGAAGATCGAGCGGGCTGGGCATATAGAAGCAGACCGCGTCGAGCAACGGCTGCACACCCTTGTTCTTGAAGGCGGTGCCGTTGAGCACGGGCACAACACCGTGGTTGAGGGTGGCATCGCGCAGGGCGGCTCGAATCTCAACGGGGCTGAGCTCCTCCTCGTTGATGAACTTCTCCATCACCGTCTCGTCGGACTCGGAGAGCACGTCGATGAGTTCCTGGCGGTATTCGTCGGCCAGCTCCACCATGTCGGCGGGGATGTCGGTGACCTCCCAGGAGGCGCCCAGCTCCTCGCCGTTCCAGACCCACGCCTGCATCGTGACCAGGTCGACGATGCCCGCGTACTCGGCCTCGGCGCCGATCGGCAGCTGGATCACCGCCACCTTGGCGTTCAGCCGCTCCTTGATCGACTTGAGGGCGCCGAAGAAGTCGGCGCCGGTGCGGTCCATCTTGTTGATGAAGCACATGCGCGGCACGTGGTATTTATCGGCCTGACGCCACACCGTCTCGGTCTGCGGCTCCACGCCGGCCACCCCATCGAACACGGCAACGGCGCCGTCGAGCACCCGCAGCGAACGCTCGACCTCGACGGTGAAGTCCACGTGTCCGGGGGTATCGATGATCTGGACGCGGTGGTCGACCTTGTTGACCGTGTCGGTCCAATGGGCGGTGGTGGCAGCCGAGGTGATCGTGATGCCCCGCTCCTGCTCCTGGACCATCCAGTCCATCGTGGCGGCACCGTCGTGCACCTCGCCGATCTTGTAGCTCTTGCCCGTGTAATAGAGGATCCGCTCGGTCGTGGTCGTCTTGCCGGCATCGATGTGGGCCATGATGCCGATGTTGCGGGTTCGTTCGAGGGGAAGGTCTGACATGATCTAACTCGGTTCCTGCGTCTGCTGCGTTTCGGTGGGGTGTCGTCGGTGGTTGGGGATGTCTGCGTGATCGAGACGGATGTGTTGGCAACGGGTCGGCTGGTCAAACGGCCGAGGCTCGGGCAGTTCAGCCCGAGCCGTCGACAACTTCTGGAACTGCGACCGTTGCCGAGGCGCTACCAGCGGTAGTGGGCGAATGCCTTGTTGGATTCGGCCATCTTGTGGAGATCGTCACGGCGCTTGACCGAGGCTCCGATGCCGTTGGAGGCGTCGAGCAGCTCGTTGGCCAGGCGTTCGGCCATCGAGCGCTCCCGGCGCTGGCGGGAGTAGCCGACCAGCCAGCGGATCGCCAGCGTGTTCGACCGGCGGGGGCTGACCTCGACGGGGACCTGGTAGGTGGCGCCACCGACACGGCGACTACGAACCTCGAGGGCCGGCTTGACGTTGTCGATCGCCCGCTTGAGGGTGCCGACAGGCTCCGAACCCGTCTTCTCCTCGATCATGGTGAGGGCGTCGTACACGATCTTCTCTGCCAACGAGCGCTTACCCTGGCGAAGGACCTTGTTGACGAACTGGGTAACGAGAAGCGAGTCGTACACCGGGTCCGGAGAGAGCTCGCGACGGGTCGCAGGTCCTTTACGGGGCATCTCAGCTCTCCTTCTTGGCGCCGTAGCGGCTACGGGCCTGGCGACGATCGCGCACGCCGGCGGTGTCGAGGGTGCCCCGCACGATCTTGTAGCGAACGCCGGGCAGGTCGCGCACCCGGCCCCCGCGGACCAGGACGATGCTGTGCTCCTGCAGGTTGTGACCCTCGCCGGGAATGTAGGCGGTCACCTCCATGCCGGATGACAACCGCACACGGGCCACCTTGCGCAGCGCCGAGTTCGGCTTCTTGGGGGTGACGGTGTACACGCGGGTGCACACCCCACGACGCTGGGGGGCGCCCTTCAACGCAGGCGTGGTGTTCGTCTTGCGCTTGGTAGAACGGCCATTTCTGACCAGCTGTTGGATGGTGGGCACGTGTGACCTCTTCGTGGATGTAGTACGGATGTGGGGGCGTAGCGGACGGCAGCGACACAGGCGAGCCGCCGGCGCAGGGCCCCGGGAGGAAGCCCGCCGAAGCGGCGCACGCGAGCCTGCGCGCAGAAGGGCTGACCACCCTAGCGAGCAGTGCCCGAGCGGGCAAAGCCCACCCGGGCAGGGCGCCGGGTGGGATCGGGTCGGTGCCCTTCCCGGCCATCCACTCAGATGCCTCGTCTCCCCGACGTTCAGGCGAGGGCGGGCGCTGCCAGCTCCAGCTGATCTGCGGCGGCTTCGGCCTTCGACGCACTGCGGGTGATGCGCTTGCGGTCGGCGCCCCAGGCGCACAGCAGGTCGATCATCAACGAGCGGGTCAGGCCGGGCAGGTCTGAGATGGCGCCGTCGGGCAGGTTGGTGAAGAGCGAGGCGCCGTTCAACATGGCGACAAACTTGGCCGGACGCCGATCGGCGTCGACCTTGTTCAGCACGCCCGCTTCGACGGCTTCGTCGATGAGTTCCCGGACAAGGGTGGCCCACTGACCTGCGGCCTCCAGCACGGTGGCCTGATCCTCGGGGAGGATGGAACGCCCGCCGTCGGTCAGCAGGAGCAGCTGGAGAAAGAAGTCGTCGCGCAGGGATCCGGGGGCCCGAACCACGAACTCGACGAAGGTGGTCAGGCCGGCCTCGGCCTTACCCTTGGCGTCGAGGCGACCCATCTCGCCCTGCCAGCGCGGGGCGGCATCGGCATAGGTGGACGTCAAACGTCCGATCGCCAGCACCTGCAGCTCGGCGACCAATGCAGACTTGGATGCGAAGTACGTGTACGCCGTGCCGACCGCAGCACCCATCTCACGTGCGAGGGCCTGCATCGTCAACGCCTCCAGCCCGCCGTTGAGAACGATGCGGATGGCGGTGTCGATGTACTCCTGGCGCTTGCGCTGACGGTTCGCCGCCCGCCCGGTGGGCGCTGTGGTCAAGGTTTGGGTCATGGTCGTACTCCAATTGGGTGGCTTGAAGGCCGTTGTGTTGTGGTTGATCCCATTCGCCGGATTGGTCGGGCAGGGATGTGATCGCCCGTAGGATTGACATCCGATGACGCCTGGTACCCGTTTTCGCCACCGAGCAACCACGAGTGCATCCCGGTGGGCGGTTGCGCTCCGGGCGCTGCGTCGCGCTGCGGCTCGTCTTGCTGCACGACGTCGGTCGGGTTCGGTTGAGAACTATCTCGACGAGATCGTACGAGACGCTGTGGATATTCCCATGTCATCGAACGAGATATCTCACTCACGAACCTCACACGTCGGCCCCTTCGTCGATCCAACCGAACGCAGGTCGATCGGACGACCACCTACCGATGAATCTAAGCACCGATCCACTCAATTGTCCACCACGTTCAATCAATCCGAAATGATCGAACGGTCGGATTCGTGAAAAATCTCGCCATCGTGGCACCGAGCCCCGTCCCGTTTCGCGAGGGCGGCGCCGAACGGCTCTGGAACGGCCTAGCGGTAGAACTCCGACGCCAAGGAACCCCCACCGAGCTGCTCAAGACACCGGTAAGGGAACGCACGCTCACCCAACTCGTCACCGGTTACGCCGCCTTCGCCGAATGGGATCTCGCACATTTTGACCAAGTGATCACCGGCAAGTACCCGGCGTGGGCGGTCGATCACCCCAACCACCGGTTGTGGATGTTGCACCCGCTGCGCGGGCTGTACGACCGCTATCCGACGCACCTGCCTGCCGGGCCCGGCCGGCGAGTCGACCCGGACCTGGCCGCTGCGCTCGAACTCCCCGGGCGCTTGGCCGCCCGCGCCTCCGCATCCGGCGTGATCCTCGAGATCGCCGACCGTCTCGCCCGGGCCGCCGAGCGGCTCGGACCCGACCACCCCGACCTGGCGATCCCCTCGCCGACGGCGCGAGCGCTGGTGCAGGGGCTCGACCACCACCTCCTCGCCGCCTCGCGGGTGCGTTCGCACGCCGCCATCAGCGCCGAGGTGGCCACCCGGCCCGCCTGGTTCCCACCCGGAATCCGCCCGCTGGTGGTCCATCCCCCGCTCGACACCGACTGGGCGGCCGTCCTCGCCGGCCTCGCTCCCCCCGAGCGCACACCGGGGGCGCCGCTGCGCGTGCTCAGCGTCGGCCGGCTGGAACGGGCCAAGCGCCACGACCTGGCGATCGCCGGCGTGAAGGCCATGACGCGCCCGGCCCGTCTGCGCATCGTCGGCACTGGTCCCGATGCTGATCGTCTGGCCGAGCTGACGGCCGACGACGAGCGAATCGAACTGCTCGGCGGACTCGATGACCGGGCCCTCGCTGAGGCCTACGGCTGGGCCGACGTGCTGTGTTTCACCTCCGATCGCGAGGACTACGGCCTGGTCACGCTCGAGGCGCTCACCGCCGGGCGGGGCGTCATCGCCACCACCGACGCGGGAGGCGCGTTGGAGCTGCTGAACGATTCGGGCGCCACCGGTGCGTCCCATGAAGCCGACGGCCCGGCGAACGGGATGGTCGTCGCGCCCCGGGCGAACGACCTCGGCGATGCGCTCGACTCGATTGCGGGCACCGACGGGCTGGTCGAGCGGATGGGTGAGGCCGCCCGCATCTCATCAACCGCACTGTCGTGGGAGCGCACCATCGAGGCGCTCGTCGATCCGCCTCGAAAGCGTCGGGTGGCCGGCGCCCCCGGGCCGGTCCAGCAAGCTGGCCAAGGTCCGTCGGTCGTGGCGCTCAGCACCTACCCGATCGGCGAGCGCCGCCAGGGCGGAGAGCTGCGGGCGTTCCACCTGCTCGCCGGCCTGGCCGACGCCGGGGCGCAGGTGTTGGTGGTGTCGCTCACCACCGATGCCGACCGGGCGGGCCGACGTCGCCTGGCACCCGGATTCGACGAGGAGACCGTCGCCATCTCCCCCCGCCAGAGCGAGGCCGAGCACCGCATGCGGCTCGTCTCCACCACCCACGCCATCACCGACATCGCTGCGTCGCTGTTGTGGTCGGCAACCCCCGAGTTCACGGCGTCGGTCCGGGCCGAGTTGGCCGACGCCGCTGTCGCCGTGTTGGTCCAGCCCTATCTGGCGAGTGCGTTGGCGGCGCTGGCTCCCCGCCACCTGCCGGTCGTCCTCGATGCCCACAACCACGAGGCGACGATGAAGGCCTCACTCCTGGGAGGCACACGCGGTGGGCGGTGGCTGGCTCGGGAGGCCGCCGACGCCGAACGGCTGGCGCTCGATCTGGCGGCTGCGGTCGTGACGACCACCGCTCAGGACGCAGCGCTGTTTCGCCGCGTCGACGGCGTCGACGCGGACGCGCTGCACGTCATCGCCAACGGTGCCTCCGTCATCGGCTCGCCCTTCACCGATGGGGCCGAGCGCAGCGCTCTCGGGGACCGCCTCATCGGACAGCTCGGACTGGGCGGGCCGCCTGCGGCGGTCGGGCCCGGCCTCCGGCCTCGACGCCGCCTGGCGGTGTTCGTCGGCTCCGGCCATCCGCCCAACGTCGACGCCGCCCAGCGCATCGTCGACGCCGTCCGCCATCGCAACGATGTGGCGGTCGCCCTGATCGGCCGCCACTCGGAACTGCTCGGTGGCCGTCTTCCCGACCACATCGTTGCCTTGGGTCGCGTCGAGAACGAGGTGCTGGCTGACTACCTGGCCGGTGCCGACGTAGCGCTCAACCCGGTCGAGGAGGGCTCGGGGTCCAACCTGAAGCTGATCGACTACTTCGCGGCCGGGGTCCCGGTGATCACCTCGCCATTCGGCGCCCGTGGCGTCGCCGACCCGGAGCGGTTCGCCCTGCTCGCCCCCCCGAGGGGCCTGGGCGCCGCCCTCGACGCCTTGTTCGCCGATCCGGACGCACCGACACGGGCCCGGGCGGCCCGCGCCTACGCCGAAGCACACCTCGACTGGTCGTCGCTCGGTCGGCGCATGGCCGAGGTGACGCTGGCCTTGGCCCGCCCACCTGCCGATCGGGCCGCCGGGCAGGCACCGACGCCATTCGTGGAGGACCGACGATGAACTCCCCCGGGGATCCCACCGATGCATCGCCAGCCCGCCGACCGCCCACGCTCCGACCGATCGTGTGGGCCGACGTCACCAACACCGTCGCCAGCTCGGGTACGACCGGCGTCCAGCGCGCCTCCAAGAACCTGCTTGCCCCCTTGGCGGACCGGGACCCGCGCCTCGACCTCCGCCTGATCCGCTGGTGTCCGGAGTGCGCCGCATTTCTGCGCCTCGACGACGACGAGCGACGACGCTTCAGCGATGACGCCCCTCCCCCGGACCGACGGGTGGACCGACTCCCCCAGCGCATCCGACCCGTCGCCCGCCGGGTGGCCGACCGGCCGCTGCTACGGCGGCTCAACGAGGCGATGCGCCGGCGGCGCCGTCCACCCCACCCGGTCGACGCCCATGCCGGCCTGACGGTGAGCATCGACGACGGCACGTTCCTCGACCTCGACGCCGCCTGGCACAACCCGCTCGATCGTCGGGACCTGCTGCCGGCGCTGTCGGCGGCCGGCGTCCGCACGGCCGTGCTGTTCCACGACCTGTTCCCGATCGACCACCCTGAGTGGTCCGACCGGGGCACGCGGGAGCTGTTCCCACCGTGGGCCGACGCCCACCTGCGCTTCGACGCGCTGATCGTGGGCAACTCCGACTGGACGCTGCAACGGGCCCTCGATCGACGTCGAGGAATGGGACTGCCCGATCCCGGTGTCTCGGGGGTGGTGCACCTGAGCGGGGATGGAGGTGCGGGCCGTGACGAGCCCGTCGCCCCGCAAGGTCCGACGCCGACGGGCGCCCGGCCCGGCCTCCCTCCTCAACTGCAAACGGCAGGAGCATCCGAACGGCGCCTCGACGGCTACGTCATCTGTGTGTCCACGCTGGAGCCGAGGAAGAACCACCAGGTGCTGCTCGACGCCTTCGATCTGTGGTCACAGCGGACGCCGGGCCTGGGCCTGGTGTTCGTCGGGCGGATCGGGTGGAACACCGAGGCGCTGGTGCGACGTATCGAACGCCACCCCCTGCTCGGCAGCCAACTGTTTTGGTTTGCCCACGCGGACGACGAGACGATGCGCACCCTGCTCGGGGGTGCGACGGTCGCGGCGATGCCCAGCCATGCAGAGGGGTTCGGCCTGCCGGTGCTGGAGGCGCTCGCTCTCGGGGTTCCGGTCGTGACGACGAACGGCGGTGCGCTCGGCGAGGTGGGCGGCGACGTGCCCCTGAGGTTGGCGGCCGATGATTCGGAGGCCTGGGCCGACGCGCTGGTGCGCCACCTCGCCGACGAGGACTATCTCCGGACACGACGGGCCGAGGCCCGACGCGCCGCTGGGGCACTGCCCACGTGGAGTGCGGCCCGGGACGAACTGGTCGAGCTGCTCACCCGCCCCGCTCCCCCGTCCTGAGTTGACCCTCGGCCGGCGGTACAGCCGGTAGCATCGCAAGCCGCATCCGTCTGGTTGCGGAGCCCACCCCGACCCAGAGGTCAGCTGTGTACGACCCCCCGGCCATACCTTCGAGATCGCAGCTCTGACGTGCAGGTCCTGTATCTCTCCAACCGCCCCGAGGTACTCGCCGTCACCGTCGAGTCGTTGCGCACCGCGGTAGCCGAGGAGCTCGAGATCCTGGTCATCACCCCGGCCCCGACCGGCATCGACGGCGTGACCGACCTGATCGAGTCCGAGTTGCTCACCGCGGCCGAGCGGCGGGAGGCCGCTGCCGCCGACCACGACGACGTCACGATGCTGCGCGACCTGGCGGTGCGCCGGGGCCCAACCGCCGATCGGTTTCTGCTCTCCGACGACGACTACCGACCCCTCGGGCTCGTCCCAGCGGACTTCTGGCTGCGGTCGGGCAAGTTGCGCCACTACGTCAGCCACGACCTGGCCCGTTGGCGGCGTCTCAACACCAGCTACGACGGCATCCAGCTCAACACCTGGCTGGCGCTGGCCCAATGGGACTGTCCCCACCTCGGGTACGGCGCCCACCTTCCTCAGATGATCGTCCGCGAGCATTGGCTGGAGGCCTTCGACTCCTGGGCCGCGCTGTCGCAGGCGGCCGCAGCGGCCGGGCACCCGGCCGGTTGGCTGGTGGACGAATGGTCGCTGCCGCTCAACTGGGGGCGTGGCCGCCACCCGGGCGACTACCACGAAGCCGAACCGCACCGCACCCTGTGCTGGCCGCAGTTCCCGTGGGAATGGACCCGCGACTACCGGGCGCCCCGCTACGACTTCGAGAACTTCTACCCGCAGCATTACCAGCCCGGCGGGCTGTTCGAAGGACTCCCCGAAGTTGCACCGGCCAACCCGGCGGCTGCGGCGGCGACAGCCTTCGAAAAAGCGCGCCGCTGGCACGAACTGGAACGCACGATGGTCGACCTGCGGGTTCCCGACGGCCTGGTCACGCCATGGACGGGGAGCGCGTCGAAGCGCACCGCACTCGCCGGGCTCCGGCTGGCCAAACGCTTTCGCACCTGGAGCGACCTGGCTGCGGCGGGCCGCGACGAAGACGTAAGCGAGGACCTCCGCCATGGCTGAGCCCACTGACCTGACCCCGGCCGACACCGACGCTACGGCCCGCTCACGCTCCCTCGCCGACCTTCCCCGATGGGAATTGTTCCTGGCGCTGTCGATGGTGACGATCGGGCTCATCGCCCGCCTGTGGCCCCGAGGGCCCTTGTGGCTGGACGAGGCGCTGTCGGTCAACATCGCCCGCGTCCCGTTCGACGAGCTGGGCGCTGCGCTCAAACAGGACGGCCATCCACCGCTCTACTACGCCCTGTTGCACCTGTGGACCAACCTGGCCGGCACCTCGACCGCTGCGGTGCGAGCGCTGTCGGTGTTCTTGTCCTTCGCCGCCTTCCCCCTCGTCTGGATCGTGGCCCGCCGTGCGGGCGGCACCCGGGTGGCACTGTGGTCGGTGGCCGTATGGGCCGTGTTGCCCTACGGCGTCCGCTACGGCACCGAAACCCGCATGTATGTGCTGATGATGGTGTTGGTGCTCGCCGGGTGGTGGTTCCTCGAACGGCTCTGGACCGAGCCGCATTGGCCGGACGCTGTCGCCCTCGCTCTGATCGCCAGCGCCCTGTTATGGACCCACTACTGGTCGATGTGGCTGCTCGCCGCGGTCGGTTTGGCCACGCTGCTGCGCTGGTGGCTCAACCGCGCCGAAGCCCGGGCGTTGCCCGAGCTGTTGTTCACCGGCGGGGCGCTGGGCATCGCCGGGGTCAGCTTCCTTCCCTGGGTGCCCACCCTGTTGTTCCAGTCCCAACGCACCGGAACCCCCTGGGGCGGGGTGGAACGGCCGACGACCGCCGTGGTGATCACGATCATCGAGTTCGCCGGACGCGCCTCCGCCGAACCCCAGCTGATGACCTATGCCCTGGTACTCCTCGTCGTTGTCGCCCTGGTCGGGCACACCCGCAACGGCGACAAGTGGGCGCTCATGCTCGCCGGCCCGGTGCGCCACGGCGCCCTGTGGGCGCTCGGCCTGGCGGCCGCCACCCTGCTGATCGGCTCGACGGCAGCGATGGTCGGCGGTGCCACGTTCGTCAGCCGATATGCGGCGGTGATCTACCCGATCGCGGTCGTGCTGATCGGCTGGGGCCTGGCCAGCTGCCCACCGCGACTGCGCGGCGCCCTCGCCGCGGTCGTGTTCGCCGGCTCGCTGGTCGGCGTGGCCCTCGAGATCTCGATGCCCCGCTCCATCTCGGGAGTCGCCGCCGACGTGATCGAGGCCGAGGCGCCCGACGCGCTGGTCGTCACCTGCCCCGACCAGCTGTCGGTGGCGCTCAGCCGCGAGCTCGACGACGGACAACAGGTGGTCTCCTTCCCGGACCCAGGCTCCGACCCGAGGTTCATCGACTGGGTCGACTACGAAGCCCGGGTCGACGACGCCGACCCCACCGCGGTCGCCGCCGAGGTGTGGCGGTTGGCCGACGGCCGGCCGGTGGTGTTGGGCTCCGCCGACACCTACGCCACACACGTCACTGCATGCCCGGCCTTCCTTCGGGCTCTGTCGAACGGCCACGAGCAACGTGACCTGCTCGTCTCCACCGGCAAAGATGCCTTCGAGCACATGAGCCTGGTGCTACTCGTACCATGACTGACCGGCGAGGACTTCCAGCCCCAACCGCGCTTTCGGGAGCTCGGTGGAACACCTGCGGAACCATCGACGCCACCAGGTGGTGGCTGACCATTCTCGGCACATGGGCCGCCGGCCGTCTTATCGTGCTGATCAGCATCCTATTGTCACCCCGCTTGGCTACCTTCGTGCCAAAAGCGGTCCCCCTCGGGATGGACCTACGCTGGAGAGCGTGGGATGCGCTGTGGTACGAGCGGATGCTCACCCTGGGGTGGGATGGTGTCTCGCCTGAAGGCTACCGGTTCTTCCCCGGTTACCCCCTGACCGCCGAGCCACTGGCCATCCTCTTCGGCTCCCTTGTTGCCTTGTTTATGGTCAATTGGCTGACTGCCCTCGGGGGCATCGCCTTGGCCGGAGAACTTACGAAGCGGACTACCAACGACGATGCGCTAGCACGCCGAGTAATCGTATTGACTGGCATCTTTCCGGCCGCAATGGCACTGGTGCTGCCCTATAGCGAAGGCCTAGCGCTCCTGCTTATAGCCGCCGCACTGATCTCTCTGCTCGGCCACCGTTGGAGATGGGTTACCGCGCTGGGGCTCGCCGCTTCGGTGGTTCGTCCCACGGGGGTACTACTGGTGGTCCCGGTGGGTATTGAACTGTGGCGGGCTTGGCCAGGAACTACGGCGCGCAGCAGAACGGCAATGCTTGCCGCCATCGCCGCACCGGTGATCGGGCTGATCGGAGTGTTCACTTGGGTCGGCGTGGCCTCCGGTGACTGGGGACTACCCTTCTCAGTTCAACGCCAAATCCGCGGGGGGTTTCTTGATCCGGTTCGGGCTGTGGCCCAGCTTCCAGGTGAGGCCTTAGGCGGCAACCTGTCAGATGGCGTTAACCTGATATTCGCCCTACTGCTGTTGGCGGGGGCAGCCGGCATGTGGAGGGTAACTTTGCCAGCATCACTGAGGGCGTTTGGCATTGTCTCGCTCGTCGTGGCGCTGTCGGCCAACAACATCGACTCGATCGGCCGCTACGGCATGGTGACCACGCCTCTCATCATCGGCCTATGTGCCTGGCTCGATCGTCGTTGGGTCTACGCCGGAGCATTGGCCATCTCTACTTCTGGTTTGGTGGCCATGACCCTGGCTGCGCAGTGGAGCCTCGTGGTGCCGTAGGCTCCGCCCGCCAACTGCGCCCGCCGGGCCGGAACGGGTTCCTACTCAGAGCAGATTGACATCTCGTCCGTGAAACTCCGGCAGGTGAAACCGGGAGGAACAACACCGGACAACGTTGGATCTAACGGGCTAACCACCGCTGCCAGAACGCGCCCCCCACCTCCAAGATCTACAGTTGTTGCGCAAGCCTCGCCTTCGTCCGCTCGACCGCCGTAGTAGCCATTGATCGGTGTATCCGCCAGCGATGCGGCAATGACAGCATCCTGAAAACTCATCAAAGCCTCGGGGGAATCTGTGCAGTAATAGGCTGGCGCAATCCTGACCTGGTCAAAGCCCGACATCTGCGACGCCAACAAGTCAATGTTGGCAACCCTTTCGTCATCACTTCCAAGCATTTCAGGAACAAAAGAGCGGTACCTTGAGGTGTCAACAAACTGCAGAAGAGCAAGAAGAGCCATGGTCGTCGCCAGCATGGCCCTCCAGTGATCACGCCGAGGCGCGACCCGCTCGGCAAACCACCGATCTAGCCAAACAAGCGAGCCCAAGCTCAAACCGTAGCCGACGATCCAAAAAAACCTGCCGGAAGCACGAAATTGTTGAATAATACCTGAAGCAGAGCGGGGCGCGATCACCAGCATGACGCAGACTCCCGCCCCGAACACAAGAACAGCAAGAGTAGCTGGGCGCAGTACGGCCAATCGCTTGGTTACGAGAACCTCACGGACAAACAAAAGACCCACCAAAATGGCGCCCAGTCCTACGACGAGCAGTATGGAAGTGGGAGGAACTCTACTTCGGTCCTCACCCAGGATAAGGAACGGTTGGCTGTTCCACGTGTGCACCACATGAGTGACCGCAAACAGCGTTACTAATACAAGCGCGACAACGAAAACTTGTCGTTTCAGGATGAATTCGAAGATCGCCCTTATTCTAAGCAGGGTTGCCGCGAACAGGGCCACCACAACTCCGGCCCCCAAGTAGTTAACCCCCTCGAATGAGCCTTGTCGATTTAATAGAAGCCATTCATCGCCGGGCCAGAGGGTGGACCACTGCGGCCAGATCGGACCGAGCAAGTGGACCCCCAACTCGCCATACCCGCCGGGGGGCACAACCCCGCTTTGGAGGTAACCCATCACGACCATGAACAGGAGGGCGACACTACCGAAAGAACCAAGCCACACCAGAACCTGCTTCCAGACAAGCGATCCTTCGAAAAGACACGACCAGATTGCCGCTCCAAACATGAACGAGTTCATGGCGAAAAAGTAGGGGTGCACCGAAAGAGAGAGAATGAGGACGGGTATTCCCCACAATGCAGACTTCATGCTGGGGTTTCGCCAGAGGTTGCCAATAGCAGCCCAAATGAGAAGAATGGTGAATTGACCCAACAGGCCTGGGTGCCAAATGCGGAGGAGCAGGACGGGAGCAGTTACGGCAAACACCGCAAAAGCAAAGGTAGTCCACCTACTTGAAACGGAGAAGACACGAGCACATATGCCAGCCGCTATGCCCTGAGCGAGAAAGCAGCCGTAGTACCAAAGGCCAATCCAGGTCTCTGTGGAAATTCCCAGAAATTTGAACGTCTTCGCGATGATTGCCAACAGCGGAATGCCATCCGTCAACGCTATGTTCGCATGATCTCCCGCCACCGAGGTCAGATTCGACGTTTCCAGCAGAGGGAAATGCCACCCATCATTGACAAAGAACCGCAACCCCGCGAAACTACTACCCGCATCCCCACTGATAGCTCGTGTGAGAGATGTTTCGCCAAACAGCCGAGCTGGGCCAAGAGCCGCTAACCCGACGACTATCCCGACGGCTGCCCCGATGACGACGTCGAGTGTCCAACGGTCAGCTCTGAACTGGGACCACTCGGAGTGCCTTGACATCTTTCGAGGATTAGTCTCTAAATTCATGGCTGGTTTGCTTTTAGACGTCATTGGTTAACCTGGTTTCATCAGCTCTAGATTTCACTTCCGGCGCGGGCTCCACAATTGCAGATACCCATGGGCAGGTGGCCCGAGAAGCGGCCGTGGAATGTTGAGCCACCCTCACATCAGCAAACCGCGAGTTGCCGCTGAGTTCGATGTCGCTGCCAAGTATGTCGATTCCCTGAGGTTAATGGCATGACGCGGGATCATCCTGGACGGACAGCCACCAATGTTCCGTTCGGAAGACTCGAGATGACCTGCCACGCTTCTGGAAGCTCGCTCTCCTTCCCGGAGAAGAGCGCGACGGCGAGGTCTCCCGCCCGGGGGGCGTCAACCCAGAGTGACGGTGGCACGGCCAACTGCAACCCCGAGCCGGTCGAGTCACCCGATTCCGAATCGATATCGTGCCCAGCAGCGACGTTCACACCTGATCGGTTGAGTGCAGCGATAAACCCCATGGCGAACGAGAACTCCTCGTTGGAGACGCCTTCGGGCGACGCTTGCGAAATGACCACTCGTCCGTCTGACCCCGACGAAGTGGCAACCGATGTCTTTACAGCATCAACGGATTCCAGGAAATAGTCAGATCCCTCGTGCTGTGGTTGGAGGGACCTGGTCGTCAAGGAAGCGAAAGCCACGACTCCGGCCAGCGCGACAACCGGGAGCAACCCGCCGATGCTCGAGGACTTGGGGTCTAGTGTTGAAGAATCACGGCGATCGCGCCAGGCTCTCAGGCCCCGAAGCGCAAGATACGAGAGCGAAGACACGCAGATCACCGCTGCCAGACTTTCGATATGAACGGCATAGTAGACTCGAACAGGGCCGCGCCCTAGGCCGAGCATCACAATGGCGGCTGCCCATCCAACGGTTGCGATCCCCAACAGTCGTCTCGCCACCCGTTCGCCCGTAGGCTCATCCCCTTCGCCCACAACGGTCGCCCGACCAGAGCTTCCACCGCGGTGACCCCAGAGCATCAGAATGGCCACCGCCACCGGGGCCAGCAGCCACAACGGGCGACCGTGATCCGTCACCCCCTCATAAACGTTGGAGGCGCCAAGCCAAGCCGGCCGGGGACGGAAGGCTCGCATCCCAGCCTGCAAAGCGTCACCAAGCCCCGTCCTCGGGATCGTGCTATTGCGGCTGAACTGGACGATCCTCCACATGTTCCCGTCGCGCCCTGAGGTGAGCTGCTGAAGCCCAGGGACCATCCACAGGACCACAGCGGTGCCGGCAGCAGTTCCCCACGCTTTCAAGAGGTCAGGTCGAGCCTCTACTCGCCGCCACTGGCCCACTGCCAAGGCAACCAGAATTGCCAGGCAGACGCCAGCGTTGCCGACGTGTGATTGGACGAGAAGTGACGCCACAGCGACGGACACTGCCGACGCCAAGACATCACCATCCCATGCAGCGGCAGCGACGACAACCAGCAGCGGGACGCCCAAAACCCCCACCATGGGGTTCCAAGGGGATGTGACGTAGCCCCATCCGGTCGTGGAAACGAGCAGAATGAAGCACGTTGCAACAACGATTCCTATCCTCCTCCCCCAGCTCCTCCAAGCAACCCAAACTCCCGCACAGACGAATGTGGCCGATAACACGGTAGCCCCAAAGACGTACGCCGAACTGCCGTTAGCTACAAAGCGCGGCCAGTTCATCCACCAGATGTAGAGGGGACCGGGGTGGCGAAAACCATATTGAGAGTAGCTTCCGAGGACCGCCAAGCCGGATCTGACATCCAGGTCTAAAGCCGCCCAATCCCCCATTGGCGACCCGTCATCCCACGAGAGAATCCGTATTGAGGCAACTACAAACGGAAGGAGGACTGATAAACCGACCAAATAGGGTAAGTACCGTCTAACGAAACGACCAACATATCTGGACATTTGACCGATGATTCACACCTCACCCAACGGACGCACTCGCTCTCGCGTACTGCATGACGCTCACAACGTTAACCCACGTGGGGTCCGCCGGTGCGCCGGTGCGCCGACCGACCGGCCGAGCGGTCTCACCCGGGTCTACGAGGTGGGCCAGCAAAGCCGAGGCGCTGAGCGGAATGGACCGAAGCGTCGCCGCGACGAACGCAACCACCTCCATGACTGCTTTTCAGGGACGGGCTATTCCGGCCGTCGAGGTTGCTTGAGAGCTCAGACGTCGCCGGTCCACGATCTCTGGCCAGGCGTCCCGCAACAGTGACTGTCACGCCTACCGACCGTCAGCGGCAGGTGACGCCGTCAGCGACCCGTCGGCGCCCGCCTCAAGGCCCGCGCTCCTCGCCGGTGAAGGCTAGCTCCGCGACCTGACGAACGAGGTGGTTGGCAAGGGCCACCCACCGGTCGCCACGCCGCCCTGTGCGCCCAATAGCCCGCCGAAAGTCCGCCGCCAGAGCATTGGACACGGACCGATCAACCATGCGATCTACGACGGCACACTCGACCTCGGGACGACCGATGACCTCCATTCCCGCCGGCCCAGGCGACTGCGACGCCGGACGACCACATCTTTTACTCGGCGGCGAATTGTCCGAGGGCGTCAACCTGACCTCCGTCACCATCTTCATCGCCGGCTGCGTAGTGGTGTGCGCCGTCGGGCTGGTGCTGATGACGATGACCACCCAGTGGTGCCTGGTCGTCCCCTAAACGGGTCTCGCCGGGCCCTATCCCCCTGACGACATCAAAGGCGGCCACCGCGCCGACGACGATCACCGCCGGGGAGGCCACCGCAGCGTCGCCGAGGGCGTCCAGGGTGCCGCGGGTGGCGCCCTCCCGTCCGGTAGTCGCCGACTGGCTCCCCGCCACCGGCGTGGCGGGTGCCGGGCCGCCCGCCTGCAGCTCGGCTGAGATCTCGCCCCGGTGGGCCACACCCATGAGGATGGCGATCGTGCTGCCCACCCGTGCCAACGCACGCCAGTCGACATCCGGCTCCCCGGGACGCCGATGGCCGGTGACGACGCTGTAGCCGGCCGAGACGCCCCGGTGGGTCACCGGGATGCCGGCTGCGGCCGGAGCGGCGACCGACGACGAGATCCCCGGTACAACCTCAACGGGGATGCCGGCGCGCTGCAACTCGAGCGCCTCCTCCCCGCCGCGGCCGAACACGAACGGATCGCCGCCCTTCAGGCGCACCACCCGGCGACCCTGCCGCGCCAGGTGCACCAACATGGCCGAGATCATCTCCTGGGGCGTGGCCCGGCCCGGGCGCTTGCCGACATCGATACGTTCGACGCCCTCCGGGATCAGCGCCAGCACCCCGGCGCCGACCAGGGCGTCGTGAACGACCACGTCGGCCTCGGCCAACTCCCGGGCGGCCCGAAGGGTCAACAGGTCCGGGTCGCCAGGCCCGCCGCCGACCAGCACCACCGGCACCACCGGCACCATGGCCTGCGTCGGGTGCTCGGCGCTCACCGCCGACCTGTCGGGCCGCTCGGCGCCCGGCTCGACGGCGCTCACGACGCCACCTTCCTTCGCCGGGACTTCGCTTCCGGCAGCCAGGGCTGCATCGCCTCAACCCCCACCGCGTCGGCCCAGTCGCCGAAGTTGGTGTCCGGGTCGGCCAGGTCGGCGAACCGCTCCAGCACCGGCCGCAACACGTCGACGATGTCGGCGAGCAGGACGTCGGGCCGCAGCAGCGACGCCAGGCGACCGCTGGCGCCGCCCACGTACACGTCATAGGTGCGCTTGCTCCGGCCGACGACGCCCAGCTCGGCCGAGTAGGGCCGGGCGCAGCCGTTGGGGCACCCGGTCATGTTCAGCCTCAGCGGCAGCCCGGCGTTGCCGGTGTCGGCCAGCAGCTTCTCCAGCGAGGCCACCAGGTCGGGCAGCACCCGCTCGGACTCGCCCAGCGCCTGGCCGCAAGTGGGCAGCGCCGGGCAGGCGATCGCCAGGTTGCGCACCGGTGCCTGATCGGCGGCGAGGGGAAGGTCTCCCGCCCGCAACAGCTCGGTCACCCTCGACCGGTCCCTCACGCCGCACAACAGCAGGTCCTGGCGGGGGGGGACCCGCAGCTCGGACACCAGGCCCTCGGCGACAACGCCGTTGATCGTCCGGCGCCGCGCCTCGTCGAGGCGTCCCGACGGGATCGGCACCGCCAGCGTGCCCGCCGCATCGGCGGCGGCGCGCGTGGGGGTCAGCAGCACCGGCACCGCACCGTCGGCCGGTGCGGCGAGGGGATCGACCCCGGCATCCAGGTGTGGCTCCGGTCGCCCGTCGGCGTCGTGCCAACCCAGGTGGGCGTGGGTGGTCCACGGGAGTAGCTCGTCCGGTGGGGCCAGGGCGGCGCCCAGACGCTCCTCCACCTGGGTGCGCAGCCAGTCGATGCCGCGCTCCTCGAGCAGGTACTTCAGCCGGGCACGGCTGCGGTCTTCACGGTTGCCGTGTACACGCTGGGTGTCAACGACGGCGGCCACCAGGTCGACCACCTGCTCGGGCGGCACCCAAGCCAGCGGTTGGGCGACCATCGGATAGGTGTCGTCGGGTCGGGCGTGGCTCATGCCCATCCCGCCGCCGGCGAGCACGGTGAACCCGGTCAGCGCACCGTTCGTACCCCCGGTAAGGGTGGGCACCAGCCCGACATCGTGGCTGTGGATGTCCACGCAGTCGTCACCGGGCCAGGCCAGACCGATCTTGAACTTGCGGGGCAGATAGGCCTCGCCATAGATCGGCTCGACCGGACGGTCGGGGTCCTCGCCGGGCCCAACATCCCCCGGACGCGGCGCCGAGGTGGCGGACGCGGCACGGTCGCCGTTGACGAACAGCTCCCAGTAGGCGGCGGTGCGGGCCCGGAACCGGCCGACGAGTGCTGCGACCGTCGGGGCCAGCACCGCGGCGCGGGCGGGGTCGGGCAGCGGGCAGGCCATCACGTTGCGCACCACGTCGCCGCACGCCCCCAGGGTGGTCAGCCCGGCGGCGTTGATCTCGCTCACCAGATCGACCAGGTTTCCCTTGGGCACCAGGTGGTACTGCACGCCCTGACGAGTGGTCAGCCGCAGCGTGCCGTCACCGATGTCGGCGAGGGCGTCCAACGCCGCCCAGCCTTCGGCGCTGATCACGCCCCCGGGCACCGACGCCCGCACCATGCAGCCGTGGGCCAACGGTTGTTTGGCCTGGGTGCGCTGGCGGCGCACGTCGCGATCGTCCTGTTGGTAGATGCCGTGGAACTTCAACAGCATGGGGCTGTCGCCGGCGAACGCGTCGCCGCCCGCTTCCAGGTCGGCGGCCAGCCCGCCTCGCAGGTAGTCGCTGGCGACCTTGATCTCCTCGGCGCTCATCGGCCACTCCTTCGATTCGTCAGTTCGGCGTCGTTGGGGGTGATTCCGCTGCCGGTCAGGGTCACGGCCGCCCCGACCAACGCCGGTTGGGCCAGGTGCAGACCGCACTCGGTCTTGACGTCGCCGGCCCACCGGCCGGCGCGCGCGTCGTCGCCCTCGGCGACCGGCACCGTGCAGGGCCAGCAGCCGATCGAGGCATAGCCCCGGTCGGCCAGCGGGTGCGCCGGCAGGTCGTTGGCCGCCCCGTAGGCGGCCACGTCGTCGTCGGTCCAGGCGGCGATCGGGTTGATCTTCGTCACGTTGCGGGCGGCGTCGCTCGCCACGACCGGGGCACCGGCCCGAGACGGCCCATCGCTGCGCCGCAGCCCGGTGACCCAGGCGCTTTTGCCGAGCAGCGCCCGGTTGAGCGGCTCCACCTTGCGCGCCGCGCAGCAGGCGTTGGTGTCGCTGCGCCACACGTCGCGATCGGTGCCTGGCAGCGGGTGGATGGTGCGCAGGTTCAGCCCGTAGCGGCGGCGCAGGTCGTCGGCGTACCAGTCGGTCTCGGCGAACAGGTAGCCGGTGTCGAGCAGCACCACGTCGGCCTCGGGGATCGTCGAGGCAACCAGGTGCACCAGGGTGGCGTCGCCGAAGCTGGCGGTGACGACGAGCCGATCGCCGAAGCGGCCGTTCGCCCAGCGGAGCACCTCGATCGGGTCCTCGGACGGTGGGGAGTGGGAGGTCATGGCGGTGCAGTTCATCAAACTCGACTAACTAGGTCAACTTTGTCGAGTAATGTCCTCACCGTGTTCGACTACCCCGCGTTTCTCAACCTGGCCGACGTCGACGTGCTCGTCGTGGGCGGCGGCCGCATCGGGCTTCGCAAGGTGGCCGGTCTGGCCGGGGCCGGCGCCCGGGTTCGCCTGGTCGCCCCCGAGGTCGACGCAACGTTCGATCGGTCGCTCGTCGTCGAGCACCGCCGCCGCCCCTACCGTCCGGCCGACCTCGACGGCGTCCGCCTGGTGATCACCGCCACCGGCGTACCCGGCGTCGACGACGCGGTCAGCGCCCAGGCGACCGCCGCCGGCCTGTGGGTCAACGCCGCCGACCGGCCGGAGCACTGCTCGTTCATCCTGCCGGCGATCGCCCGAGCCGCGCCGTTGACGGTGGCGGTCAGCAGCGACGGCGCCAGCCCGGCGCTGGCGGGTGCGGTGCGCGACCGGGCCCGCAACCTGCTGACCGACGAGGTTCGGGATCTGGCACTCGAGCTGGCCAGGCGCCGCGCCGCCATCCACGCCGCCGGACAATCGACCGAGGACATCGACTGGGCGGTGATCATCGACGACGCGCTCGGACCTGCCGACGGTGCGCTCAGCGCCTCCGGCGGCGCTCAGCCGGAGGCCGGCCCGCACTGCCTGTCGAGCGCCAAGGCGTAGCTCTCGGCGAGCTGTTGTTGCCCCTCGGCGTTGGGATGGTCGGCCAGCGTGCCGCCGACCGCCGGCCCGAGGTCGGCCCACTTGGCGCCGTCGTAGGCCGCCACCCTGGGAGAAATACCCATCACTCGATGATCAGCGGCCACGTCACCATCGGGTCACACCACCGGCAACTCGGGTCAGCCGACCGCTCGACCTCAATCGCATCTGCTTGACGCCGACGATCCTTAGGTGGTCCTTCGGTAGGGTGCCCGGTCGACCCTCCGGGAGGACCCATGAAGTTCAGCGCTGCCCTCGCCTTTACCGATCCCGACCAATACCTGCCGTTGGCCAAGGCCTGCGATGAGGCCGGCATCTGGGCGGTCGCCTGCTCGGACCACGTGGTGCACCCTCGCCAGATTTCCTCGCCGTACCCCTACACCACCGACGGCAGCCCCCGCTTCAAGCCGCAGACTGCGTTCGTCGACCCGTTTGTGGCGATCGCCGCCATGGGTGCGGTCACCGAGCGGCTGCGGTTCTTCACCAACATCTACGTGCTGCCGCTGCGCCACCCGCTCGGCGTCGCCAAGCAGCTCGCCTCGATCACCTCGCTGATCGGCAACCGGGTTGCCCTGGGCATGGGCGTCGGCTGGATGGAGGAGGAGTTCGAGCTGATGGGCGCCGACTTCCGCACCCGCGGCAAGCGCGCCGACGAAGCGATCGACATCATGCGCGGCCTGTGGGAGAGCGAACCGGAGTGGTTCTCCTACGACGGCAAGCACTACCAACTGCCCGAGATCGAGATGACCCCGCGCACCTCCGAGCCGGTGCCGATCTACGTGGGCGGCATCTCCGAGTTCGCCTACAAGCGCGCCGCGCGCCTAGGCGACGGCTGGATCTCCGACCTGATGACGACCGCCGAGGTGGGCGCCGCCATCGAGCGCATCGAGCACTGGCGGGCCCACTACGGCACCCAGGACAAGCCCTTCGAGTACATCGTGTCCTGCTCCGACGCGATCAACGCCGACGGCTTCGCCCGCCTGGAGGACCTCGGGGTCACCTCGGTGCTCACCATGCCCTGGGTCTATACCCGCGGCTTCACCGAGGAGCTCGACGAGCGGCTGGCGGGCATCACCGACTTTGCCGAACAGGTGCTCTCCAAGCAGTAGGCGGAGCCCGGCCCTTCGCCGGGGCGCTCATCCGATCGTCGCGATCGAGGTGTGACCCTTTACGCTCGCCAGGGTGTCGACGACGAACCTCAAGCGCCTCATCGCGTTGATGATCGGAATCAGCACGGTCACCGCGGGGCTGTTCACCTGGCGCGGCGGACAGATCGGCTCGACCGCCGCCTACAACGACCGGCAATCGGTGGGCGAACAGATCGATGTGGAGACCGCCGAGGTCGACGTCAACATCGAGGCGGCACGCCAGGCCCGCCAATACGACCGGTACCTGGCCGACTATGCAGTCGCTGGTGGGCTCGACTCCGACGCCGAAGCGCTCCGCAGCACCGGGCAAGGTGAGCTCGCCGATCTGGCCGAACGCCAGGCAGCCGCTCGCCGGGCCGCCGCGACTCAGCGAGCCACCGACGCCGGAGTCTTCGGACCCAGCACCCTCGGTGAACGCTCCGAGGCCGCCACGGCCCAACCCCAGGCCTTCGACCTCGAGGAGCGAATCGACGAGTTGCGGGTACTCGAAAGCACCGGGTTGGGTTCGGCGAGCGACCTTCAGCCCCAGCGTTGGGCGGACGAGTCCTCGGCCATCCGACGGCGCATCCGCAACCTGACCTACTGGGTGGGGTTGTTGTTGAGCGCCGTGGTCGTGCTGACTGCGGCTGAGGTCACGGTCAGCAGACGGCTCCGGCTGTCGGGGTTGGCCCTGGGCAGCATCTTTCTCGCCACCGCCTGGATCGGTGGGCTGGCGACCGGGTTCATGTCGTGAACGACCGCAAGCTTGACGACCGCACCCCCGACGAGCGCGATGAACTGTCGGAGTCGGACCCCTACAAACGTCGCGTGGCGGTGGTGTTGGCGGTGCTGGGCCTGCTGGGCGCCTGGATCGGGGTCCTGCGGGTCGACTCGGGCAACAGGGAGTCCTACTACGCCCGAGAGACCACCCGGGCAGCGGCGGAGTCGATGAGCGCCAACATCTCCAAGGGGTCGCTCGACGGCCTTGAGACCGACCTCGACGCCGAGGCGGACGCCCTCGAAGGAGACGCCGGCTTCGACCCGGTCGGCTTACCGTCCGACGTGGGCGAGGTCGATCGGGACCTGGCCTCCGGCGACGCCGCTGCCGGGCTCGACGCCGGCCGGCGGGATGAGCTGCGGCGCCGGTTGACCCTGCGAGCCGAGCGGGACCGGCTGCGGCGCAAGGCGCTGGCCGAGACCCGCGTGGGCTACAACAACCGCACGTCCCAGTACGAGACCGTGCTCACCACCCTCGGGGTGGCCCTGTTTCTCGTCGGCTTCACGCTGGTGCTGAACCGGCGCACACGGCCGCCGGTGCTGGTGCCCGGCCTGATTCTGGCCGTCTACGTGGCCGGGTGGGCGCTGTGGATCCACGCAAAAGACATTCCGAGCACGCCGACGGCGGCGATCGACGCCGCGGCCGTTGGGGCCACCCACGCTGCATTCGGCGAGCACGACAAGGCCACTGCGGCGTTCGACCGGGCCATCGCTGCCGACCCCGACTTCGTCGCCGCTTACAACGGCCGCTCGGTCGCCTCGTTCCTCATCACGAACCCCGACTTCCTCGAGACGCTGGCGGTCATCGACGCCAACACCCCGGAGGCCGACCAGGCCCAAGCCGACGCCGAGACAGCGGTGTCGCTGAGCAACGAGCAGGACTTCACCAGCTTGTTCCTGTCCGGCCTCTACAGGTTCTACGACGACGACTTCGATTGGTCCGCTCGACGGATGCGCCAGGCGCTTGAGGTCAATGACCGGGCGCCGGAGGCGTACCTCAGCCTGGCCGCCGCCGAACTGGCGAGGGGCAACACCGACGAGGCCGTCGACCAGCTCGCCGCCGGGGTGAAGCTGCTCGGGCCGGCCGAGGACTCAGCCGAGGCCCGACAGCTGGCCGCCGACCTGTTCACGCTGCTCGAACAGGTCGACCTGGCCGTACCCCAACACTCCGACGGGACCGACGAAGTTCGAGCGCTCCTGGCCGCCGGCGAGGCGCGGCTGGTGTTCGGCGACCTCGCCGAACCAGCACCCGAGGGCGGCTCCTTCACGCTGGAGTCGTCCAATTTCGACCAGGACGCGCCCGGGCAGGGCGCGCCGGATGGGAACGACCGGGCCACGCTGTCGATCGAGCTCGGCTATGCCGAGCTGCCCCCCGACAGCGCAGTGTCGTTGTACGTGTTTGAGCAACCGGCACCTGGGGCGGCGTTTGTCCAACGCGCCGAATTGGCCCGGTTCTCCACCGTCGGTGGCTCCGGCACGCTCTCGGGCAGTGCGTCGCTCCAACCGCGTTGCACCCCGGTTGCGTTCCGCTATGACGTCTACGTCAACGGTGCGCCCGTGACGTCCTTCGACGCGCCCGGGGGCACCGCCACCTGCTGAGCCCGGTCGTGGAACCCGGCCGCAGCGGCGGTGTCGTCGGTGGCCCGGAACCAGATGAACACGGCGACCAGACCCATCACGGCCGCCGCGACGTAGAACGCGGTCGATGCCCCCTGGGCAAACGAGGCGCGGGCGCCCTGCGCCAGCGGATCGCCAAGCGCACCGGGGGCACGTCCGGCCACCTCGAGCGCCGCCCCGATCGAGCGACGGGCGGCGTCGGCAGCTGCGGCGGGCAGCTGGGCGGGCAGGCTCAGCGACTCCCGGTACACCGACGTCAGCACCGAGCCCATCACGGCAATGCCCAGCGCCCCACCCACCTCGCGGGTGGTGTCGTTGACCGCCGACCCGACTCCGGCCTTGCCGGCGGGCAGCGAGCCGACCAGCCCGGCGGTGGTCGACGGCATCGTCAGCGCCATGCCGGTCGCCGTCAACACCAGGGCCACCATCGCCACCATGTAGGGGGTTGACGGGCCGACCTGGGCGAACACCAACAGACCCGCCACCATCGACACCATGCCGACAAACACGGTCTTGCGCACCCCGATCCGAGCCACCGCTGCCGGGCTTCTCGGCGACAGAACGACCATGACGATCGCGGACGGCAGCTGGGCGATGCCCGCCAGCAGGGGCGAGTAGCCGAGCACGAACTGGAAGTACTGCGACAGGATGAAGAACATGCCAAACATGGCGAAGAAGCCCGCCGTGATCGTCAGCGCCGATACCGAGAACGCCCGGATCCGGAAAAACCTGGGGTCCAACATCGGGTGCTCCACACGCAGCTCGTAGCGCACGAACAGGGTTCCGGCCACCACGGCGCCGACCAGGGTGCCAACCACCAGCGGGCTGGCCCAGCCGTGTTCCGGGCCCTCGATGATGCCGAACAGCAACAGGCCCAACGTCAGCATCGACAGAACGGCGCCGCCCGGATCCAGCGGGGTGCCGTGCGGGTCCCGACTCTCGGGCACGACCAGCACCACCGCAACCACCGCAACCGCAACGATCGGAAAGCTGATCAGGAACACCGCGTGCCAGGAGTAGGCCTGCAACACCACCCCGGACAGCAACGGGCCCAACGCACCGCCGGCGCCGGCAAACCCGGCCCAGGAGGCGATCGCCTTGGCCCGCTCGCGCGGCGGGAACACCGAGGTGATCACCGAGAGGGTGGATGGCATGACGAAGGCGGCACCGAAGCCCATGATGCCGCGGCAGACGATCAGCGGCGCCGGAGTGGCGGCGAGGGACGCGGCCAGGGTGGCCGCCCCAAAGACGACCAGCCCGAACAACAACGCCCGCCGACGCCCGAAGCGGTCGCCGAGCGCGCCGGCCGGCAGCAGGAAACCGGCGAACACCAGCGGATAGATGTCGACGATCCACAGCAGCGCCGACGGCGACGGGTTGAGGTCGCGGATCAGGCTGGGGATGGCCACGTTGAGGCTGCTCACCGCTACGACGACCAGCACCAGCGACTGGTTGGCCACCCACAGCACCCGGCGACGATGGGGGTGCCCCACCATCGGGTCGAACTCGGCGTCGGTCTCGACGCGGCGGGCGGCCCGGTGGGCGCGACGGGAACGGTACTGCTCGGGGGGTGGGGCAGACATGAGCGCCGGACCCTACCGCCGCGTGCGGATCGTCCACCCGCTCCGGCCCGGCCCTGCCCCGTTACGGTGAGTGCCATGGCAGCCAGCCCGCAGACGACGTTGCGCCCGCTCGTCGCCATCCTCGAAGAGCTGGCGACGCATCCGCCCCCGCCGGTGAGGGGCACCCCGCTCGACGAGCTGCGTCACCTGCTCGAGGGGGCGGCCCGCACCGCCGTCGCCGGGGTGCCCGCCGGTTCGCTGCCGCTGCGCGCCCCCAAGTCGGCGATCGCCGATGCGATCCGCTGCGCCCGCTTCGCCGCCGCCAGGCGCAGCATCGGTTTCGAGGCCGGCTCCCCCGACGCGCAGCGCACGCGACGTCGCGGGGTGGCGGCCGATGTGCTGGTCGCCCACGTGCTCGCCGGCGGCGCACTCAACGAGCCCGCCGCGCAGATCGTCCTCGATGCCTGGGAGGCGCGAAGTGAACACAACGAACTGGAAGCGGTTGCCGACCTGGACGACTCGGAGCGGACGGGCTTCGACGAGGACTGCGTCGAGCTGGCCGCCCGGCTGCGCGCCGACTGGATGGACCTCCAGTGGGACGCCGACGGCGAGGGCGGCGGCGCACGGTGGTGGCCCCGCAGCCAGAGCACCGCAGCGGTGGCGCTGGCCGACGGCGACGTCGTCATCACCATGCGGCCCGACGTCGAGCTGGGCGGCCCGGCCGCCCGCCTGCCCCCTGCGCTGATCGAGGTGAAGGCGACCGCCCTCGCCCACGATCACAGCTTCGACCTCAACCTCTATGCCCTGGGCATTGGGCTGCGCGACGGCCTGGCCCCCGCAGCGGTGTTGCACTGGAGCCCGGGGACCGGCTGGGTTGAGTTGCCGCCGGTGACGATCGAGGTGCTCGAGAGCGCTGCCCGCCGGGTGGCCCACGCCCTCGACGTCCTCGGCTCGCTCGCCCGGGGCGAGACGCCGGAGGAGACGCCCGGCGCCCACTGCGGCTGGTGCCCCGACGCGGCGATCTGTCCCTCGGCCAACCCGTCGGCCCAGCGGAAGGGCGACATGCGATGAGCCCAGAGCCGACTGCCCCAGAGCCGACGAGCCCAGAGCCGATGAGCCCAGCCTCCGAGGCCGCCGATGATCGCGGCGCTACCCGCCCGGTCCCGGCGGCGGTCGACTGGAGTTGGCGCACCCGGCTGGTCGATGCCCTCTCCCCCATCGCCGCCCGGCTGGGCGACGGCGCCCCTCCACGGGTGGATGTGGATACCTTCGGGCTGGCCAACCATCGCCGCTGCCCCGGTTTCGAGTCCGAGCCGTTCGCCTGGAGTGCCCGCTTCGCCCGTCGGACGTTGGGGCTCGAAGCCCTGGCCGAGCTGCCAGCCGTCGGCTACCGGCCCAACCGGGCCCTCGACCGCGCCGAGGCCGCCCAGGCCGGGCGCAGCCTGGGCGAGTGGCTGGCAGAGCTCCCCCCGGGCGGCCTCAGCGCCGTGCGCGCGGAGGCGGCCACCTGGCTGGCCGCAGCCGTCGCCACCGTCGGGGTGGGCCAGGTCGCCGGCCTGGCCTGGGAGTCGCCCCCCGGCCGCTTCGAGTGGAAGGTGCCCCACACCCCGCTGCTCGTGTCCGCTCGGTTGGAGGGGGCAACCGCGGATCACCGCCGGGCCACCGACCTGGGGCTGATCCGCCTGCTCGACGGCCCGCTCGACGTCGCCGTCGAACGCGCCGAGGCCGGCTGGCTGGCCGTGCTGCATGCAACCCGGTTTGGGGTGGAGCCCACCCGGGTGATCGTCTGCGACCTGCGTCAGGGCCGACGCCGCACCCACCGCGTCACCCCTGCGCTGCTCGACGGCGGCGTGGCCGCAATCACCACGGCCGCAACAGTCGCCGTCGGCCGGTCGCTCGGTGATGCCATCAACCTCACCCCGGGCCGCCACTGCGGCTACTGCGACCGGCGGGCGGTGTGCCCCCAAGCCGCGCTCGACCTTCCCGTTTAACGCACCCGACGGCTCCAGCGGTTGGCCTCGTCCAGCCGGCGCTGCAGCTGGGCCTCGGTCGCCTCGGAAATGCGGGTCACCCCCGACAATCGGTTGAGCTCCCGGTTGACCTGGGCGTGGGTCATGTTGGCGCGTCTGGCAAGGTCGCGCGCCAGGGAGGCGTTGCGGTCGCGCAGCTCGCTGCGCCGCTGGCGGGCGGTCAGCTGAGGCTTCGCGTCCGCCCCCTGGGCTTCGCCGGGTACCGGCTGCGCCCGAACCCGCCCGTCCGGCGTCGGCGGCGCCACCAGCTCCAGGTCGACCCCACGGTCGTCGTCGAGGCCGTCATCATCGTCGTCGCCGTCGTCGGCGAACACGCCCTCCGACTCGGCCGGTTCGTGCTGGGCCACCGCACCGATCACGGCGAACAGCGACATCTGATCGGCCTCGTCTGCGCCGTCGGGCGAATCAAAGGCCGGCTCGTCGCCGCGCTCGTCGTCATCGTCCCGGCGCCGCTTCGCCAGGCTGTGGCGGCGCTGTGTGGCAAGCGAGTCGGCGTGGGAGCGCAGGCGAGGGTCGTCGGGCAGGAAGCACCAGGCCCGCTGGCGGGGCACGCCGCGCGTCCAGCGCACCAGGCGACCCATCGCCTGCCTGAAGAAGAGCTCGGTCGACGTATTGGTGGCGTAGACCCCGATCCGCAGCCGGGGGATGTCGACGCCCTCGGACACCATCCGCACCGCCACGATCCACGGCTCGCTGCTCTCGGAGAACCGGGCGATGCGGTCCGAGGCACCGGGGTCGTCCGACACCGCGACAACCGCCCGGGTGCCCAGCTTACGCAGCAGTTCGGCGATGCCGGTGGCGTGCGCCTGGTCCATCGCGATCACCAACCCGCCCGCCTCGGGATGCACCTGGCGCAACGTCTGGAGCCGCTCGTTGGCCTGCGCCAACACGGTCGACATCCACTCGCCCTCCAACGACAGGGCGGTGCGCAGCCGCTGGTTGGCCAGGTCGCGGGTCAGGTCGTCCTCGAAGGTGGCAGCCACCTGGGCGCCGTCGGGGGCTACCCACTCCATAAACCCACCGATGCGCGGGAAGAACAGCGGCCGCACCACGCCGCGGTCGGCCAGGGCGTCGCCGTAGCCATACTCGAAGTCGGGTTGGGCCTCGTCGAGGTGGTAGGTGACGAACGGAATCGGGGTGACATCGGATCGGAACGGCGTACCCGACAGCGACAACCGACGTCCGGCGTTGGCAAACGCAGCCATGATCGCCGTTCCCCAGGCCCGATCATCGCCGGCGTGGTGCACCTCGTCGAAGATGACGAATGCCCCGGCGGCCAGCCGGGACAGCTCAACCGAGCTGGTGGCCACCTGCTGATAGGTGGTGACGATGCCGTGCACGTCGCCCGGCAGGGTGCCTTCCCGGGCGGACCAGGCGGGGTCGAGGTGCAGCCCGAAGCGGGCCGCTGCATCGGACCATTGGGTCTTCAGATGTTGGGTGGGCGCCACGATGATCAGCCGACGACCCCGGGTGCCGGCCAGGTACTGGCTGGCGGCGGTCAGCGCAAAGGTCGTCTTGCCGGCGCCGGGCGTGGCGACGGCCAGGAAGTCGTCGCGTTCGGACGCGTTGAACTTCTCAAGCGCCTGGTGCTGCCAAGGCCGCAGCCGTATGCGTGTCGCCATCATCGTGACCGGTTGGGCTAGAGGATCGGGGGGGGGGTTGGGTGATCGGGACCGACGATTCTACGGGGCGGCCATCGCCGCCCGGGTCATCGACAGGTCCAGCCGGCGACGCTTGCGGTCGATCCCCACCACCATGACCCGCACCCGCTCCCCCGGAGCGACCAGCTCCTCGGGCCGAAACCCACGCCCCTCGGCCATCTCGCTGAGGTGCACGAGCCCCTCCAGCCCCGACGGCAGCTCGGCAAACGCCCCGTAATCGACCAGCCGGCTGATCGTGGCGTCGCTGACCGTCCCCTCCTCCAGCGTTGGAAGGGGGTCGTCGGCCAGCCGGCGCAACGACAACCCGATGCGCCGCTTGGCACGGTTGAGCTCGATGACGACCAGCTCGAGTTCTTGGCCCGGCTTGGCGTGGTCCTCCATGCTGGCCACCCGGCTCCAGGACATCTCGGTGCGGTGCAGCAGGCCTCGGGCGCCGGCCAGGTCGACCAGCGCGCCGTAATCGGTCATCGCCACGACCCGCCCGGTGACCGTCGCCCCTACCTCGAGACGTTCGAAGACGGAGCGTTCCTCGGCCCGCCGCTGGGAGCGCAGCACGTCCCGGCGGGACACGACCACCCGGTCGCGATCGCGGTCGACCTCGGTCACCCGCACCTCCACCTCGGTGCCGACCAGCTCGGACAGTTCTCCGCCGCGATCCTCGAATGCCTGAGAGGCGGGCAGAAAGGCCCGCAGGCCCAAGTCGACCAGCAGGCCGCCCTTCACCTGCTTGAGGACGGTCACGAGCAGGGCCGCGCCGGAGGACCGGGCGGCGTCGATCCGTTGCCAGGCGCGCTGCTTCACCGCCCAGCCGCGGGAGGTGGCCACCCTGCCCTGCGGGTCTTCCCGGGCCAGCAGGGCGACGTCGATCGAGTCGCCGACCGCTGGCACCTTGCCGTCGGCGTCCTCGACATCGCGGCGCATGACCACGCCGGGACGTCCGTCGACCATCTTGAGGACGATCTCCCGGTCGGTCAGGTCGTCGACGGTGGCGGTGATGATCCGTCCGACGTGAACCGCTGGTGGGGCGCCCGGGTCGGCGGGCGGGCGAACGGATGGTTCGACGCTCGGTGGAACGGACGTGTCAACGGGCGACGACCGGCGCGCGTCCGTGCCCGACCCTGGCGGTGCGGCAGCGTTCATACCTGCCGGTGCGGCAAGGATCGACCGTGGGGGCGGTCCCGGGGGACGTGGGGGCGGTTGACTTGGGGTGGGGCTGGACACCGAAACCTCGCAGGTGTCAGAAGGTGGAACCCCAGTGTGCCCCCTCGCAGCGGCCAACCGCCCTCGGGGTTACCCGGCAGGCATCAGTGGCACCGAAGGATCACCGCCGGATTGTGGCCGATCGAGTCGACGATCAGCCCTGGGCCAGGACTGCAACGGACACGACATAGGCGGAGGCCAGCGCCACCCCAGCGGCCCGCCCGATCCGAGCGCGCGTCACCATCAGGACGGTCACCACCGCGACGCTCAGCAGCATCACCACCATCCCCCGGTGCACCACAGCGCTCGTCACCTCCACGCCCTGGCCAACCACCCCGACCAGGCCGCCGACCAGCAGGCTGTTCAGCAGGTTGGAACCCACCAGGTTGCCGAGGAGCAGCTCGTCCTCCTTGCGTCGCACCGCCTGGACCGCTGCGGCCAGCTCGGGCAGCGACGTCCCCAGGGCCACGATGCTCAGGCCGACGAAGCCGCTCGACAGGCCAAACCGGTCGGCCAGACCCACCGCACCGATCACCAGCGCCCGGGCGGCGGCAACCGTGCCGACGAGCCCGATCAGCGTGCGGCCCACCTCCATCCAGATCGGGTACCGGCGTTCCTTCTCGGTGTACTCCTCGACGTCGGCGGTCAGCCGGTCGTTGCGACTGCGGCGCGCCTGCACCGCCGTGAGCGCCAGGTATCCCGCCAGGCCGACCAACAGGATCAATCCGCCGACGAGGGTCAGCTTCCGCCACGCCAGCAAGGCGACCAGCACGCAGGAGCCCAGCATCAGCAAGGCCTCTCGGCGCACGATCTCGGAGTCGACGCGCACCACGCCGATCATCGCTGCGATACCCAACACCACGGTGAGGTTGGCGGTGTTGGAGCCGACGATGTTGCCGATGCCCAGGTTGAGGTCGCCATCGACTGCGGCGAGAGTAGAAACGAACAACTCGGGCAACGAGGTGCCCAGCCCGATCACCAGCGTGCCGATCACCACCGACGGGACCGCCAGCCGATCGGCAAGAACGGCGGCGCCGTCGACAAACCAGTCGCTGCTATAAGCGAGCGCGGCGACGCCGAAGGCGATCAGGAGGAGGGACCAGACCACGGCGGCCATCTTGACAGTTCCAGCGGCCCGTCCCGAAGCAGGCGACCGCCGTCCGCCAACTCGGTGGCAGGCGCGCCCAACTGGGGAGCCCAAACGACCGCCAGAGCGCGCCCTGCACTCCCGACTACGGGAGTCACGGCCAACTCGGGAGCGCAAACGACCGCCAGACCGCGCTTTGGGCTCCCCAGTTCGGAGTTTGTTGTTGGCGTGCCTGGCCGCTGGGCTCAGTCGAGGTGCTTGAGGGCCTCGCTCTTGGTCAGGCTGGACAGCTCGCCGTCGTGGGCCGCCACGAAGGTCCGCACTGCGTCCGGATCGACGCGGGCGTACTGGCGCAGCGACCAGCCGATCGCCTTGCGGACGAAGAACTCGTCGTCGCCGGCCCGCGCCTGGGCGTATGAGAACAGCCGATGGGCATCGGTGGCCTCCCGGTACAGCAGCTGATGAAGGATTGCCGTGCGAGCCAGCCAGAAATCGTCGCTGTGCACCCAGCGGTCCATCGTCCCGGCCAGCTCAGGATGGGTCCGCACCATGCTGCCCACCGTGCGGGTGGCCAACGGATCGACCGTGTCCCACCACGACCTGGAGGTGAGAAGCGATCGAACTCCGTCGAGGTGACGGGGCTCAAGGCGCGACGCCTGCGATCGCAGCACGTCGCAGGCCACGTAGGCGAACTCCCGTTCGGACTGCTCCCAGCACTCGACAGCGAATGCCAACAGCTCGTCGGGTGAGGCGGCTTTGGCGGCGACCAGGGTCGGTCGGGTGGCCGCCCGGCGGTCCTTGGCCCCGATTCCCAAAAACGGAAACTGGTTGCGCAGGTAGGCCGACATCGCCTCTGCCCGCTCGGGCGCTGAGGCTGCCTCCAACCGGCGCCGCAGCGCCGCCATGTCCAACTCAGACGTCGACTCCATCACGATGATCGTCGCACGCAGCGGTCCTGTGGCCCATGCCGACGCTGTGTGAGCGCCCCGCCACTTGACCGATTTGGCCGACACGAGCGGCCTGGTGTTCGGCGGCGTCGGTGTGAGAACTCGCAATCCTCGATTGCGTCGGTGTGGACCACGCCATACCGGCGTAGCCACCGGCACATCCGCAAGGATGCCATGCGTCGAATCTCGGTCGTCGGTTGCCCAGGTGCTGGCAAGACGGCCTTCGCCCGACAGCTCGCCGACCGGCTGGACGTCCCCCGGCTCGAGTTGGACTCCATCTTTCACCTGGCCAACTGGACGGAGTTGCCGGGCGATGAGTTCGAGCGTCGGACCGCAGACGTGGCCAAGAGCGACGGGTGGGTGATCGACGGGAACTACTCCCGCGTTCGCGACCAGGTGGTGTGGCCGACCGCCGACACCGTCGTGTGGCTGGACCTCCCCCGGCGCGTCGTGATGACGCAGCTTCTTCGCCGCACACTTCGGCGTGTGCTCACCCGGGAGGAGCTCTGGAACGGCAACCGGGAGCGCGTCCCCAACCTGATGTCGTGGGACCCCCATCGATCGATTTTGCGTTGGGGGTGGACCCGTTACACCCCCTATCGGGAGCGGTACGCCGCCGCCATGAACGACCCGGCCTGGGATCATCTCCGCTTCGTCCGCCTGCGTACCGTGCGCGAGGCCGCCCGCTTCCTGGACGCAACCGCATCGACCGACGACCAAGCCTCGACGGCGCCGCCGAGTCGCATTGCGCGGCCCGGGGCCGGGCGGAGCGCCTCGTAGGCTGCGACCGTGAACACCGAGACCTCCACCAAGCCCGGAACCGGCGGCGTCACGCTGCACACCATCCGCTGGACGCCCGATGCCACCCCCAGAGCCGAGATTTTGCTGGTGCACGGGTACGGCGAACACTCCGGCCGCTACGAGCACGTCGCCCAGCGGCTGTGCGATGCCGGTTTCGCCGTCACCTCGCTGGACCACCGCGGCCACGGGCGCACCACGGGCGTCGAGCGGGGGACGGTCGACAACTTCGACTTGTTGGTCGACGACCTGGCGTCGGTCGTGACCGACCTGAGCTCGGGGACGTCCGACGGCGTGCCGTTGTTCGTCTACGGCCACTCGATGGGCGGCCTGGCCACCGTGCGCCTGGCCGAGCGCGGCGACGAACGCTTCGCTGGTCTGATCATCACCGGGCCCGCCCTGCAGACGGCGGCAAGCGTGCCCAAGCCCGTCTTGGCGATCGCCAACGCACTGGGCAGGATCGCTCCCAACCTGCCAACGATCGAGCTGGACGGCGACGCCATCTCGCGAGTTCCTGCGGTACGGGCCGACTACGACGCCGACCCGCTGAACTACCGCGGCAAGGTCACCACCGGAACCGCCAGAGAGCTGTCGGTGGCCATGAAGGCCGCCATGGAGCAGGCCGGCCGGATCACCGTGCCCGTCCTGATCATGCACGGCAGCGACGACACGCTGGCCGACCCCGCCGGGTCGGTGCGGTTCTCATCTGCGGTCGGTTCCAGCGACCGGACGGTCAGCATCTGGCCCGGCTGCTACCACGAACTGCACAACGAGCCCGAGGCAGACGACGTGCTCACTACGATCATCGACTGGATCGACGCCCGCCGCTAGCTCGGGCCCGAAACACGGTCCCACGTCCCGGTGATGAGCTGCTCGGTTCGGCGGGGCTCTGCCTTGAAGGGTTTCCTCGATCCACGCAGCGGCTACAGGTCGGGCATGCCCATGTCGAGCTGCCCCTTCTCGGCACCGCCGTCGACCTCGAGGATCTTGCCGCTGATGTAGCCGCCGGCGGGTGAGGCGAGGAACAGCGCCGCCGAGGCGATCTCCTCCGGCTCACCGATGCGTCCGAGCGGTGTGTTCCCCTCGATCGCGGTTCGCATCCCCTCGTCCTCGGTCACCATCTCGAGGGCCGAGGTGGCGATCGTTCCGACTGCGATGGCGTTGACCCGCACTCGGGGCGACAGGTCGGCGGCCGCCATGCGGGTCCAGTGGGTGAGCGCCCCCTTCGCCGTGCCGTAGGCGATGAACCCCCGGCTGCCAACCCTGCCGCTGAGCGACGAGATGTTGACGACCGCGCCGGTGCCGTCGTTCTCCAGCATCACCGGCACCGCTGCCCGGGTGAGCGCATGCGCCGTCGACACGTTCCACTCGAAGGCGCGGGTCATCGCATTGGGGGTCGTGTCCAGGAACGCTCGCGGCATGGACCCACCGACGTTGTTGACCACGATGTCCAGGCGGCCGAAGGCCTCCTTGGCGGCCCCGGCCAGGCCGGCGACAGCGTCGAGGTCGCTCAAGTCGGCGGTGACGATGTGGGCCCGTCGGCCCGCCGCCTCGATCCGACCGGCGACGGCCTCCAGCTGATCCTCGGTGCGGGCCGAGATCACCACGTCGGCGCCCGCCTCGGCTAAGGCCACAGCGGTCGCAGCGCCGATCCCCCGACCGGCGCCGGTGACCACCGCGACCTGCTCGTCAATGCGAAATCTGTCGAGAATCATCGCTGGCTCCCCCTGGTCTCGGCCCCCTGGCCGGGTCGGACGGACGCTACCCGAACCGGGTCGGACCCGGTGTCCCTGCGTCGCTCCGAACGCCCGACCGTCGCCCGCCCCAGATCACCTCGGGAGACGGTTGACGGTGGTCAGGTCGAGAGCGCGGTCGATGGTGCGCTGCCGCGGGTGGCCGTTGATCGAGATCCAGGCGTCGGCACGAACCTCCACCCGGTGGCCGTCGACGGCGTGATCCTCGGCGATGATCTGGGCCGCGGTGATCAGCAGGTCGACCCGGGAGGCCAGCTGGCCGACCTGCCACGGCTCGAAGACGTCGTCGGGGTCGACCGTCGCCGACGTTCCGGTGGCCGTATCGGTGACGACGAAGCGCACAGTGCCGGTCTTCTCGGTCAGCATCACCCGCAGCGACCCGTAGTAGCCGGCCTCGTTCTCGGTGACGTCACCCGCGTACAGGTAGTGCCGGGCGGGCACGACGATGTTGACGATCGCCACGGCGGCGACCGCCACCTGAACCCTCCGTCGCGGTGGTGACACCTCGGTGGTCGGAGGCACGTCAGCCGGTGCCTCGAACCGGCCGATCGAGCGAATCCAAGCCAGCGTGCGCTCGGGCCAGGCGGGCGAGAAGAACACCGGGGTGAGCAGCATCATCGCCCAGGGAAACAGGCCGATCTGGAACAGGGCGGCCGTCGAGAGGTGGAAGAGGACGACCGCTGCGTAGGCCCAGGGACGGGACCGCCTCCACAGCAGCCAGCCGACGATGGTCAGGTCGAAGATCAGCCCGGCCCAGGAGGCGACCAGGGCCGTGGTGGGAAGCTCGAACAGCGGGCCGACGACCGGCCGGTCGCTGCGGGCCGCCAGCCACATGCCGAGCGGCTCGCCCCGCACCAGCCAGTCGTCGTTCAACTTGGCGATGCCGGCGACGACGTAGACCACGCCGATCTGGGCGCGTGCCGCCCACACCATCCAGGCCGGGACGACGGTGGCCGGTGCGAGCCGACCGCAGCGCACGTCGAGCGACCACCGCCGCCCGACCGGCAACACGAACAGCAGGACGCCCAACAGGGTGATCAGCCAGTAGTGGTTGAGGTAGAGGGAGGCGTCGATCAGCTCCATCCACACGAATCCGACCAGAAAAACGCCGAGCGCAGCCCGGGTGTGCCAGCCGAGCGCAATGGCAAGCCCGGCTATGGCGACGACGGCGACGTGCAGGTACGCCCCGACACCGGGAAGGGGTGCCACCCAGTCGAAGCCCGGGTAGGTGAGGTGGTGCTCGGGGGCCAGGTAGAGGGAGCCCACCCAGCCGCGCGCGAGAAAGCGGACCGTCGATGCAACGACGAGCAGCCCGAACGCCATCCGCAGCGCCTCGAGCGACGCCGACGAGACCGGTCGGCCGTGCAGCGGCGGCGCCGAGCCTGCGGGTGGTGCGGGGGCCGGAGCGGCCCCCCGCTTAGCCGGCGCTGTCGCCGTCGGCATCGCTGAAGGTCACCGTGACGCCGAGTTCGGCGACCACCTGGGTGGCGACGGTGGCTCGCAGCTCGTTCATCGCGGCCAACGCCGCCTCGCTGGGCTCATCGTCGGCGGCCGCTTCGCCGTCCTTGGTCGCCGAGATCAACTCGTCGGTCTCGGTTCGCAGCTGGGCGGTGAGGTCGTCGTCGAGCAGAGCACTGAGGCCGCTGTCCCCCTCCGGCCCGAACAGCAGGTCTTCGACCGAGTTGCTGCGGGCCTCCCAGTTGGCCGCATCCTTGTTGGTCAGCAGCGCCAACAGGTGGTTGACCACAGCGTCGATCCCCACCGCGGGGTCGGCCAGCTCGTCGCGGTAGGGCTCACCGTCGTCGGGATCCGTCCAAGCGGCGGTCACCGCATCGATCCCCGATTCGGCCAGGGCGGTGGCGGCGTTGGCGTAGCCGCACTGGCGCTCGTCAAGCGGCGCCTGCTCGAGCAACGTCAGGACCGCCCCGTAGCCGCGGGTGTCGGCGCCCACGTAGGCGGCCAGGTAGTTGACGTCGATCGTCGCCGGCTCCTCGGCCGCGACGAGGTCGTCGACATCCTGGGCGTTGGCGGGCCAGTCGACGATCGAGTTGGACCGCAGGTCGGTGGCCGGCCCCAACCAGAACGCCTCGGCCTCGTGCCAGCGGGTCTGGGCGGCGGCGACATCCTCGACAGCGGCGTCGAAGTCGGCCTTCTCGCCCGACGCACAGGCTGTCTGGACCGCCGCTGTCGCAGCGGCCGCCACCTCGGGTAGCGCCTCAAGGGTCTCGGCGCCCTGTGTCGCCAGGTCGGCGAGCACATCGCCCCGATCGGTGCCACCGGAGCAGCCGGTCAGCAGTCCGACGACGACCAGCGCGCCGACCGCAGTTCGCTTGGTGGAGCGTGCGGTCGTCGACCTCGGCGTCCTCCTCTTCAACGGTTTCCTCCGGCTCACAGGGCCTCCAAATAGGCGATCAGTTCGGCCCGTTCGTTCTTCTCCAGCGCAGCGAACGCATCGGCGGCATCCTGGCCCTCGCCGCCGTGCCACATGATGGCCTCGTCGAAGCTTCGGGCCCGGCCGTCGTGCAGCATAAAGCGGTCGCCATTCACCACTGGCACCAGCCCGAGCCCCCACAGCGGTGGGGTCCGCCACTCGGAACCGGTGGCGACAAAGTCGGGGCGGTCGTCGGCCAGGCCGGGGCCCATGTCGTGCAGCAACAGATCGGTGTGAGGGCTGATCGTCTGCTCGCTGAGCTGGGCGATCTCGCTCGGTCCGGTCGTCTGGCCGACGGTGTGGCAGCCGGCGCAGCCGAGGTCGTCGAAGCGTGCCGCCCCGGCGACCACGTCGGCGTCCTCGTGCTTGCGCATGGCCGGCACCGCCAGCGTCTTGTTGTAGAACACGACCCGCCCGAGGGTCTCTTCGGGCACCTCCGGGCTGCCGCCGTCGGGGGCGGCCAGGCACTCGGCGTCGCCCGGGTTGCAGTTTTCGTCGGGGTGCAGCGGCGAGGTGATCCCCATGTCGCCGAGGAAGGCTGCGGCCACCTGCCCTTCGACGGTGCCGACGTTGGCCTTCCAGCCGAAACGGCCCACCACCGGTTTGCCGGTGCGGGGGTCGGGCACGATGTTGACCCGTCCGGAGATGCCGTCGCCGTCGGCGTCGTCCGGGTCGGCGGCCGCCCGCAGCGACTCCTCGGGGATCGCTTCGAGCAGCCCGGCCCCCATCACCTGGGGCGCCAACCGAGGGGAGATCTGCACATCGTCGGCCAGCGGACCCTGCGACAGGTCGGCGACCGAGACGTCGGGCCGGCGGAGCTCGTAGTCGCCGTCGTCGAAGCTGTGGGACTCGGTGACCCAGTCGATCGCCATCTTGCCCTCGGGCTCGACGCCCCGGATCGCCCGGTCCTGCAGCTGGTCGCCGTAGGTGGGCTCGGGCACGGGGCCGCCGTCGGCCCCGGCACCAGGCACCGACAGCCGCAGCAGCAGCCCCAGGGTTGAGGTGTCGCCTGCGTCATCGGGCGGTGCCCCCCGACCGTCGAGGTTGTGGCAGCTCGAACACGCCTGGGCGTTGAACGTGGGGCCCAAACCATCACGCGCCTTGGTCGACGCCGGCGAGGTCACCCAGTTCTTGGTGAAGAAGCTGTCGCCCACCTCGAAGCTCAGCCGCCCGTCGGAGTCGAGCCCGTCGACCGGCAGCGCAAACGCGTTGCGGGTGGCGGACGTTCGGGTGGCGGCGCCACCCAGGTTGGGGTCGAGCGCTTTCGGCTCTGCGCCCGCGCCTGCACACGCCGCCGTGATCAATCCGACGGTCATCAGCAGTGCGGCCAGACGGCGGGCGAACGCTGTCACGAAACCTCGACGCTCAGCCCCAGGTCGGAGGCTTGGGCGACGACCAGGTCGGTCTGGGCGCTCAGGGCGTCCATCGTGGTCTTGATGGCGAGACGCCCCGGCTCGTCGTCGCCAACGCCGTCGCGCAGGTGCTGGTCGAACGGTGCGGGGATCTCCTCGGCGTCGGCCACGCTGGTTTCGACCGCCTCGACCAGCTCGTCGGCGGCGGCCTTATCGTTCTCGGCGAAGAGCTGGGCCAATCCGGGGCCGGTCACTCCGCCCGGGTAGTCGCCGGTCACCACGTTGGCCACACCCTGGGCGTTGGCGACGATGTCCTCGGTCGTGTTGTCGGAGAAACACGAGTGCTCGTCCTCTTCGCTGCGCTCGGTGTAGGCCACCGACATGCGCTCACCGGCCAGCTCGCCCCGGCTGAGTTCGCCAGCACCGGTCACGATGTTGGTCAGCGCCTCGTCGGTGGGCAGGGCAAGAAACTTCACCCGAAAGTTGTCGTCCCCGTCCGGGTCCCATGCGTCTGTCACACCCTGCAGGTCGGTCAGCAGCAGCTGGGTCGCCGACGCCAGGTACTCGCTGCGCCGATCGGCGTTGGGGGCGTCGGTGTAGTCGGTCGCTGGGCGCTCGCCGGGCCCGTCCTCGGACAGGTCCTGGCCCCACAGCAGAAACTCGATGGCGTGCCAGCCCGTGGACACGTTGGTTTCGCCGCCGGCCTCGTTGAGCGATGCCAGCGTGTCGGTGTCGAGCGTCGGGTACTCGTCCGGGTCGTTAATGATGCCCGCCTCGGGGTCACCCTCGACGTAGTCGACGTAGGACTCGTCCATCGGCCAGGCGTTCAGCCGTCCCTCCGGCCCGGTGTCGTCGGCGTCGATCGGGCCGCCGTAAAAGCGGAACGCCTCGGTCACGCCGTAGTCGGGCCGAGCGGTCAGCCAGGCCTTCCTGGCCGTGGCGAGCGTGTCCTCGGTCGGATCGTCGAGGAATGCCTCGATGTCGTCGCCCATCTTGGTGGCGCTCTCGACGCTGGCCGCATAGCTGACATACACGCCGTCGGCGTAGTGCCCGACGACCTCGGAGCCCACCGCGGAGTCGACCGTCGACGATTCGTCGGTGGTCGAGGCCTCATCGCTGCCCCCGCAGGAGGACACGATGAGCACGGCGGCGAGGGCGGCTGGAAGCACGGCTGAAAATTTCACTCGGTATTTTTAGGCTGACCTAACAGTCGATGTCAAGGTTGGGTTTCGCTGACTGCCGCAGCGTCGGCGTTCGACCCGCTGGGGACCAGCTCGGAGCGCCAATGGGTACGGTGGGAACCGTACGTCTCGACTTTGACCTGCAACGGACGCGCGACCGGGAGCCACCGAGCCGCACGTCGTCGGCTCGCACCCAAGAACTGGAGCACCATGGACACGCCGTCGAACCACACTGCGCATCAGATCGATCCCACGATGACGCTGGGCGAGATCGTCACCCTCAAACCGTCACTTGCCGCCGAACTCCAACGGCGGGGGTTCGACTTCTGTTGCCACGGCGACCGAAGCCTCGCCGACGCTGCCGTCGAACTCGATCTCGACGCGCAGAAGGTTGCGGAGGACCTGTCGTCCATCCATCAGGACGAGGCGCCCGCTCAGTGGGCCTCCCTCGGTCCGATCGATCTGATCGACCACATTGAGTCGACGCACCACCGTTACCTGTGGGACGAACTTCCACGGCTCGGTCAGCTGGTCGACAAGATCGCCATGGTGCACGGAGACCGGCATCCTGAACTCGCAGAGGTGCAACGGCTGTTCGTCGAACTCCGCAGCGACTTCGAGCCACACCTCACCTCGGAGGAGCAGGTGGTGTTCCCGGCGATGCGCTCGCTCATGTCCTCAACCGACGCCCAGTCCGGATCAGCGGTCGATGAGCTGCCGGGTGAGGTCCGGTCGTTGATGGCCGAGCACGAGGTGGTCGGCGGCCTCCTGGAACAACTGCGGGAGATCACGGCCGACTACACGGTTCCGGCCGACGGCTGTGCCTCGTACACCGAGACGTACCGGGCACTGAGTGCGCTCGAGGCCGACACCCATCTCCACGTCCACAAGGAGAACAACGTGTTGTTCCCGACGGTCGAGGCGCGCACGTCCGCCGGGGCACGCGCCTGACCGCACCGGTCGCCTGATCGGCCGCAAGCGCCCCTTGGGTTACGTCTGCCCGGCTGGACGGTCGGTTACCGACCCCTCAGCGGCGGCGGAGGTGATGTCGGCGAGGGCCCGTTCGAGGCTCGGGTAGAAGTGTTCCTCGTCGAGCGTGGTGTGCAGGCCGTAGCGCTTCACCAGGCTCTGAAGTCGGTCTCGCATCTCGACGAAGGCCAGGTGGACGCCGGCGGCGTTGACTTCCTCGTCCAGGTCGCGCAGCACCTCCGCCGCGGTGACGTCGATGTCGGTGACCGCCTCGCACTGCAACACCACCCACCCGGGGTGCTGCTCCCGCACCAGGCGACGGACCTGGTCGCGGAACTGCCCGGCGTTGGCGAAGAACAGCGGCGCCTCCCAGCGGAACACGACGATGTCGGGAAGCTGGGTGGCGGAGGGGTGCTCGGTCACGCTGTGCCAGCCGCCCAGCTCCGGGACCTCCCCCAGAACCGCGCCGTGGGGCCACCAGTTGCGCCGGAAGAACAGCAGCACGGCCAGCACGATGGCCACGACGATGCCCTGAAGCACGCCCAGCAGGATCACGCCGGCGGCGGCGACCAGGCTGATCACCAGCGACGACGGCCGGATGCTGGCGTAGCGCCGGAGGGCGCCAAGGTCCATCAGCGACAGCGCCGCCGTGATGACCACGGCGGCGAGCGCAGTCTGGGGCAGGTCGGCGAGCAGCCCGTTGAGGAACAACAGCAGTGCGGCGACCAGTCCGGCACCGACGAGACCGGTCACCTGGCTCTTGGCACCGGCCTGGTCGGCGACCGCCGTTCGGGAGCCGCTGACCGAGACGGCAAACCCCTGGAAGAAGCCCGCTGCGATGTTGGCCGTTCCGATCCCGACCATCTCCTGGTTGGCGTCCACCTCCTCGTTGTGTCGGGCGGCGAAGCCGCTGGAGGTTGCGATGGTGTCGGCGAGCGACACCATCGTGATGCCGACTGCGCCAACCAGAAGCGGGACGACATCGGACCAACTGGTGAACGGCAGCGACGGCGCCGGAACGCCCCGAGGCAGCACGCCAACGGTGGTGACGTCCGAGGCTGCCAGATCGAACACCGCCGACGCGATCGTTGCGCCCACCACGGCCACCAACACCGCCGGCACGATCGTCGTCAGGCGCGGCAGCACCAGCAGCACCGCCAACACGCACAGCCCGGTGACCAGCGTCGCCCGGTTGGTCCGGTCGACGTTCCGAAGGAACTGGCGCACCTCGTCAACAAAGCCGTCGGCGTCGGTCGAGAACCCGAACAGCTTGGGCAGCTGCCCCACGATGATCGTGACCGCCAGGCCGTTGAGATAGCCGACCCGCACTTCGCTCGACAACAGGTCCGCAACGAAGCCCAGCTTGGCGAGCCCGAGCCCGATCATGATCACCCCGACGAGGACGGCCAGCATCCCGGCCAGGGCGATCGCGCTCTCCGGGTCACCGGTGACGAGCAGGGGCGTGATGGCGGCCAGGATCAAGGGCGACACCGACGAGTCCGGCCCCAGCACCAGCACCTTCGACGGTCCGAACACGGCGTAGGCCACCAGGCATGCGATCGTCGTGTAAAGCCCGGTCACGGGCGGGAGGCCGGCGAGCTCGGCGTAGGCCATGCCCTGGGGCACCAGGATCGCCGCCAAGACAACGCCGGCGATCAGGTCCGGGCGCAGCCAAGCCCCCTCGTACCGTCGCAACGTCCCCAGCCCTGGGGCCCAGCGCGCCAGTGTCTTCATCGATCCCGACCACGCGGCATGCCGGTCACGACGAGCCCGCGTTTGAGCGCATCAGAAGCGGGCCGGGACCCATCGCAGCGTCCGGTCCGGCTCGACATAGTCACCATGGCCCTCCCGCTCGGGCAGCTCGACCCGCTCCGGCGCGTTTCGCTCGTAGGGGATCTGGCTGAGCAGGTGGCTGATGATGTTGAGGCGCGCCCTGCGCTTGTCGTTGGAGTCGGCGACGTACCACGGGACGGCGTCGGTATCGGTGGCGGCGAACATGGCGTCGCGAGCGCGCGAATAGTCGTACCAGCGCGAGTACGACTCCAGGTCCATCGGCGAGAGCTTCCAGGTTTTCCGGCCGTCCTCGATGCGGGCCCGAAGCCGTCGAGTCTGTTCGTCCTGGTCGACCTCCAGCCAGTACTTCAACAGGATGATCCCGGACTCGACCATGACCTTCTCGACCGCCGGGACCAGCTCCAGGAAGCGCTCGACCTCCTGTTCGGTGGCGAACCCCATCACCCGCTCGACGCCGGCCCGGTTGTACCAACTGCGGTCGAAGATCACGATCTCCCCGCCGGCCGGGAAGTGCGCCATGTACCGCTGGGTGTACATCTGGGACTTCTCGCGTTCGTTCGGCGCCGGTAGCGCAACCGTGCGGAACACGCGTGGGCTCACCCGCTCGGTGAGGCGCTTGATGACCCCACCCTTGCCGGCGGTGTCTCGTCCCTCGAACACGATGCACACCCTCGCCCCCGTGTCGACGACCCACTGCTGAAGATGAACGAGCTCGACCTGGAGCTGCTTCAGCTCGCGCTCGTAGGGCTTGCGCTTGAGCCGCTTCGGCCGGTCGGCCCCGTCGGGCGTCGCAATGCTGCTACGCGTACTGCCGTTCCCGTGCTTTCCGTGCTTGTGCTTCTTCTTGTGCCTCTTCTTGTGCTTCGCCATGTCAATCCCCCCGGTTCATCGGCGTCGACGACGCCGATGTTCGACCCGCTTCCAGGCCTCGGGCCAATCGTTCCACCCTCGCTCCTCCTCGGCCCGCAGCCCGGCGACGAGCTGCCCGGCGACGAGCGCCGTCGACCATTGCTCCTTGGCAGCAAGCCGCAACCACTCCTGAGCCACCTCGCAGTCGTGGACATCGCCGAGGACGTCCTGCAGGCCACCCAGGTCACGCTCGAGTTTCTTGGACCTCGACCCCAGGATCGGCCGCGCCGCGCCTAGGGCGGCCCGGCAACGTTTCGCGACGATGCGGGTCCGATGGAGCACCGCCGGGCTTGGATCCCGTTCCAGGTGAGCAATGTGGCGATCGAGCTTTTTCCAACGCCGCCGCACCATCGCCCGGAGGTGATCCTTGTCGGTGACCTCACCGGCGCCGGGCCGATCGGGGTCGGCGAGACCTGCGACCGATTTCACCAACGCGTCGAGCAGATCGACGTATCGCCTGCTCTCCAGCGCCTCGAGAACCATGGCGCCGGCCTGCTCCGCTTGGAGGTCACAACGGTCCACCAATTTTTCCAGCGCCTTGGTGTCCAGCGGCGAAACCTCGTTCTTAGCTGCGACCAACCGGGCACGCAGCACATCCAAATCACGGCGGGCGCTCGTGGCATCAGCCAGCCACCCGAGCTCCCGAGCGAGCGCTGCGGCCGATGGCCTATCGAGCACGTCGAGAACATCGACGAAGGTGCGAAGGTCGGACCGGAGCCGTCGGACCGCCACCCTGAACTGGTGCAGGTCTTCCTCATCGCCGCCGAGGCGGATGCGGGGGTCATGGAACAGCAGCTGATCGAGCGAACGGGCCATGGCATGCCCGACGGCCTCATGGACGGTTGGCTCCGGCGGCAACGTTGGGACGACCACGTCGGGTGGGCCCAGCTGGTCGGTGCCGAGCACCCGCATCAGCTTCGGCACCTGCGACCCCCGCCGACACCCGGCGCTGCGCAGTGCCGTCACCATCGCTCGTCGGGCCCGCTTGGCTCCGAACCCGTCGAGCTGCTCGACCTCGACCTCGTCGAACTCCAGCACTGGACCGTCGGTGCGGGTGCCGCAGACGTGGTCGACCGCGACTTCGACCAACCCGGCACCATCGCTTGTCGTCAAGCGTTGGGTAACCCTGGAGGTGACCAGCGTTGCGACGACAGTCGGTGTCCTGCCGCGCAGTTGGGCGGTCAAGAGCCCCAGCAACGCTCTGGGCACGTCCGTTTCCGGGCCGTCGACGTCGACCTCACGTCGCGCAAGGTGGTGTGACTTGCGCGACCTCGCCGGAAGCTTGACGGTCCATCGACCCCCGCTTGGATCCGACCGATACCTCAACGTGATCGACGACCGGGCGAGCGCCAGGTCGTCGGTGTCGAAGTAGCGGGCGACGAGCCGTACAGGTTCGGCTGGGCCGACGCCTCCACCGGTTGGTCGTGTTCCGACGACGACGTCCAACAGGCCGGGCATGGAAAAACCCGACGGCGGCACCAGCTTCGTTTCGACTTCCATCATATATCGACCTCCGTATGCGTCATCAGCTCACCATGTGCCTCACTTTGACCGACCGGCGACCAGGTCTGCTCACCCGCTGCGGGTGACTGCGCGTCATACCCCCACCGGGCTCCCCGCAGGCTCGTGATCGGCAGGGTCGCCGTCGCGTGCTGGCGACTCGTGGGGAAGCCCGCCGGTGAACGCCAGCGAGATGAGCGCCAGCAGCGCTGCCGCCAGCAATCCGGCCTTGAGTGCCTGGAGCTGAGCGGTCTCGTAGTCGTCGACGATGGCGGCGCCGGTGCGCCCGTCGATGTCGGCCTGGGCGGCCGCCGCCTCGATCTGGGATGAGTCAACGAAGTCGATGCCGGGCTGGGCGGCGACGCTCACCTGCGCGCTCACCTCGTCGGCGATCCTGGTGTCGGATTCCACCTGGTTGACAAACGCACCGGTCAGCCCGGCCAACACGATGGCGCCGATCAGCGCCACCCCGAGCGACGAGCCGAGCTGCTGTCCGGTGTATTGCAGCCCGCCCGCCTCGCCTCGACCGGAGGCATCGACCGAGGACTGCACCACGTTGCCCAGCTGGGACACGATCAGGCCCATACCCACGCCGAGCACCGCCATCGACACGGCGAACCCGGCATCGCCCAAGTCCGGCTTGACCGTCGCCAGCAGCGCGACGATTGCAACGACGGTGGTCATCAGGCCGGCGCGTACGATGCCCCGAACCGGGAAGCGGCCCGACAGGCGTGACCCGACGGCGGAGGCGATGAACATCGTGATCGAGACCGGCAGCATCTTGATGCCGGTCTCCAGCGCATCGAGCCCGATCACCAACTGCAGGTACAAGGGGATCACGAAGAACACACCCATGAGGATGAGGTTCTGGGAAAACAGACCGATCAGCCCGGAGCGCAGCGGCACGATGCCGAGCAGCCCCATGTGGACCAGCGGGTCCTTTCCATGCCGCTCACGACGGTGCTGCCAGGTGACGAATGCCCACAACAACACCCCGCCGGCGGTGATCACAAAGATCGTCAGCGAGAAGCCAAACACTTCGATCGGCGAATCCTTCGGCCTGATCCATCCCCAGGTGGACGACTGCAGGGTGCCCAGCACGACCGCTCCCAGGCCGGTTGCCACCAGGACGCTTCCGACGACGTCGAGCTTGGGCGGGGTTTCACCGGTCTTTGCGTCGCCGATCAGGTGGGTCATCGCCAGGATGAACAGCACCAGCACCACCTCGCCGACGAACACCACCCGCCAGGACAGCTCGGTGGTGGCCCAGCCCCCCAGGATCGGGCCGATGGCGATCCCAGCACCGGCGACCCCGCCGATCACGGCGTAGGCCACCTTGCGTGCCGAACCCTCGAAGTTGCCCGCGATCAACGCCGCCAGCGCAGGCAACACCAAGGCTGCGCCAATGCCCTCGAGGATCGACCACCCGAGCGCCAGTACCGCCACCGACGGGGCCACGGCGGTCAACGCCGAGCCGCATGCGTAGATGATCAGCCCGACGGTGAACGCTCGCCGCCGGCCGATGATGTCGCCGATCTTGCCGCCGGTGAGCATCAGCATCGCCATGACGAGGCAGTACAGGGTGATGACCGCCTGGATGGTGGTGACCGTGGTGTCGAAGTCGTGGACCAACTGGCTGATCGAGACGTTCATCACCGACTGATCGAGCACCATGACGAACTGCGCCGTGCCCAACGCGATCAGCGGCAACCACTTCTTCACGACCCGCTCCCCCTGCCGAGCGACCCGCCACAGCGGCCTCGCGTGTGCGACGAAGCTACCCGGCGTCCGAAAGGCTGTGCAGGATTTTCACTCGACGAAGTTCTCGTACGCGGTTGCAAACCGTCCTCAGCTATCGCTGATCAGGGCGACGAGGCGGTGCAGGGCGTCGCCGAGGCCGTTTGGGGCACCCGATGACGGCGACCCACCGGGGTGCTGCGGGGCGACCCGCACTCGGAGCGCCCCTGGACGGGAGCGAAACTCAACCGGGGAGTCCATCACCAGCGCCTCGCCGTCGACGCCCAGTGGGATGGGCTGGTCGGACTCGACGACAAACTCGGCACAGGTCCACGACGACGACAGGCGACTCTCCCCGCGTTCGCGTGTGGCGGCCACCCCGAGGACGCCGCCGTCCAGCCGCGGCCTGGTCCCGTTACCGAACAACGCGCCCAGCCGGTAGGGGTTGTTCGACACCATCAGCACCGCGGCCGACCCGCGATCGCTTCCGTCCGGGCCGAGCCAGCGCATCGCCGCGCCGCCGTCCGCATCGGGACCGACCACGTCGGAGACCGTGTCGAGCAAGGTCGACACCTTCGCGTCGCGATAGCCGTCGCTCTGCACCGCAGAGGCATACACCCCCATCGACACGTTGTTGACGAAGACCCGCCCGTTCACCTCGGCCAGGTCCACCCGGCGCTCGCGACCGCCGGCGACGAAGGCGTCGAGGGCGCCGACCACGTCGTCGCGGTCAACGCCCAGGTCGAGGGCGAAGTGGTTGCGGGTGCCGGCGGGGATGCACGCAAACGGCAAGTTGTTCGCGGCCGCAAACGTCGCAACCAGAGCCTGCGTGCCGTCCCCGCCGGCGGCAGCCAGGCCGTCGGCACCCCGGGCGACGGCGTCAGCGACCAACTGCACCAGGTCGTCGCCTGGCTGCAAACCGATCGCCTCGATGCCCCGGGCCGCGGCCTCCGCCGCCAGGTTGTTGGACACCGCCTTCCCGCCACCCGACTTGGGGTTGTAGATGACGACCGGTCGACGCGGCGGATCCACTTCGGACAGCTCGGACGTCGGTTGAAACGTTCGGCGGGTGGCAACGGCGACACCCGCCAGGAGCGCGGCGAGCACGGCCAAATCCAGCACCATGTTCTTGGCGACCAACACCACGATCGCAGCGAGCAGTACCACCACGGCCGCTGCGGCCAGCACCGCTCGGGCAACGGAGCGACGGCGCGCTGCCTGATAGGCGGTGGTCGCCCCTCCGATCAGCAACGCCCCGAAGAGCAGGCCGAACGGAAAGTTGCGCACCACGGCCACGATCAGTGCCGCCAGAAACAGGACAAGCAGCACGAGGGTGAGCGCCGCCCAGCCTCGCTGCGCACCGCTCGGCCCGACCCGCCCGGTCGACCCCGCACTCATTCGGTAGCACCCGACCCAAAAAGATAAGAACCCATCTCAGCATGCTGACCGGGTGAAAGGGCGCCGTCGTCACCCGCTGCGGGTGATCTCGCGCCGGGCCTGACGCGTTGCCGGCGAGTCGAAGCAAACGGAGCCCCTCGGCCAGAGGGGCTGAGGGGACGTCGGCGGCGACCGTTCATGACGCCGGTACCAGGCATCCCGACTCGGCCAGTGCGTACTGCAGTTCCACGAACGCGGCGGCGCTGAGGTCGACGTCCCACCACTTGCGACGCTTGCCCGCCGTCCACCCCACCCAGTGCTTGCGGACACCTGTGGCGTGAGGGCATCCAACCGTGATGGATCGGCGACCTTCGCCTATGCGGAGGTAGGCGCCAGACCGAATCTCGACGGCGGCGCCTCCGTCGTTGCCGGTGTCACGACGAATGAACAGCGTGCCGGTCTCGACCGCAGCCGGCAGTGGGACCAGGCGGCGGCCGGTGCCCATGCGGTGGGTGAGGGCGATCCCCTCTTGCGTCACGGTCAGCCGCGAGCGGAACGCCTTGGCGGCCCACAGCACGGCGATGATGGCGGCGACCAACAGGCCGACCGCAACGAGAACCACGACAGGTTCCCGGACAATCTGCGACAGTGACGGATCATCGCCGACGACGGTCGGGCTTGGATCGGCGACCAGAGCAACGCCCACAACGACGAACCACACGACCACCAGACCGGCAAAGGTTCGCCGTATGCGGTGATCGATCCCGACGAGGGTCAGGTCCGCATCGTTGCTGCCCGGCGCCGCACCGACGGTGTCGGGGTGCTTGTCCCGGAGATGACGGCCAACGTTGGCGCCCTTCAGGCTGGTGGCGCACGCCGGGCACGGCAGGTTGGCATCGGGGTTCCCAGCGCCGCGCCGCTGGGCGGCATCGACCGATCGGCCTGCGGTGCTCTTCTGATCGATGGTCCGCAAACGAGATCTCCCCGAACTCGGGCGCTCGAAGCCACCCACCCAGACGAAAGAAACCGTACTCGTCGCCGCACTGTCTGCGTCGAAGATTGATTCATCTGCCGGAGGCGGCGACGGGAGTCGCTATCGGCTCGGCGAGTGACCAGCGAAGTGCTCCAGAAACGCGTCGAACTGATGCTCCTTGTCGAAGCCGGTCGTCATCAGCCGCCGGCCGGCTCCGCCCATAGCCCGTGCCGAGTCGCGATCGACGCCGAGCCGTTCGATCGCAGCGGCCAGCCCGGCGATGTCACCGGGCTCGACCAGCAGGCCGGTCTGGCCCTCATGGACCACTTCCGGCGTGCCGGCCAAACGGCTCGAGACCACCGGGAGGCCCATCGACATCGCCTCGAGCAGCACGTTGGGCAGGCCCTCCTTGTAGAGGCTGGGGAGCACCAGGACGTCAACGATCTCGAAAACGTCGGCTGGCGTGCGCGTGAATGGGTGAAACTCCACATGGTCCTGCAGGCCCAGTTGGCCAACTTTCGCCCGCAGCAGGCCCTCGTCGGGCCCGTCACCCACGAGCAGCAGGTACACATCGGGCAGGCCCGAGCGGATCCGGGCGACCGCCTCGAGCAACCCCACCTGACCCTTGCGATGCTCGAACGACCCCAGGTTGCCCAACACCGGAAACGCACCGTCGGGCAGCACGTACGCCAGCCGCGCCCGTTCGGCCCGCTCGGCATTCGGGGTGAACGTCGCCACGTCGGTTCCCTGATAGATGAGGCTCACCCGGTCGGCGGGGATGCCGTAGTGCTCGATGAGGTAGTGCCGTGTGAAATCGGTGATCGAGATCACCTGGTAGCTGATGTCCTCGGGGGGCGCATAGAACTCGCGCAGATACTCCGGGACGATCGTGCCGGTCTTGGGCTGCAACACCGTCGACAGGCCCGCCTGCTCGATGCACCGCGCAGCAAACCGGGAGCAATGGAAGCCGTCCCGAGGAGGATGGACGGTGCAGACCGCAACGTCCGCCGCTGCCAAGGCATCGATCCAAAGGTTCTGGTGGGCGACGTCCTCGGACACGACGTCGTCGAACCCGTAGGTGACCACCCGCGCGTCGGTGGTCACGCCGTCCCGGGCAACGAATCCTCCGGAGGGAGTCAGCAGCGTGACCTCGTGGCCTTTCGCCAAGAACACCCGAACGGCTTCGGTCACCCAGATCTGGGTCCCGCCGTGAAGGTGGGTGTCCTCAATGAAGCAGACGTGCGTCACTGAGACTCCGATGCGCGATCGAGGCGATCGACGATCTGCCTGAAGGTGTCCGTCAGCGAATCGAGCGAGTAGCGGGCGAGGACCGCCTTGCGGTTGTGCGCCTTCCGTTCGGACTGGCTCTCCGGATCGAGGAGGGCGGAGGTGAGGCTGGCCAGGAGGTCCTCTGGGAACGCACCGTCCGGAAACTCCTCGTAGAGGATCACCTGCTCTGAAGGGCGGCCCATTCCGACGACCTCCTCGAATACTGCCCGGGGTTCGTACTCGCTACAGACGAGGGGGATGCCCGCAGCGGCCGCCTCCGGGATCGGCAGGCCGCGACCCTCCTGCATGCTCGGAAACACCACCAGGTCGGCGAGATGATAGATGTCGACAATGTCGAGCTTGGTCGTCAGTGACGGATGGGTTTGGCATCCGACGGAGAAGGCTTGGAAAAGCCGGCGACCGACGTCCAAGGGCACCGAGTTCAGCGTCGACCTGTACGCGTCGAGCAGCCGGTCCATCGCATCTCGATGCTCGATCGGAACCGGCCCGCTGACGTGGAGCGTCAGGGTCATTTCGGGACGTTGATCGAACACGAACCGGAACGGCTCGTACTGCAGAAGCGCGGCGATCAGTTCCCAGTCCCTCCAGATGCGCTTGCGAGGCACGATACGGGTCGGCTGCAAGAGATAGAGCGCACCGTCGGCGGTGATGTCGAGCTGCAGATCGCGATGTGCCGCGCACACCAGCGGCGCTTGATCGGCCATCCACGTGCCGAGCGTCTGCTGAAAGCGACCGACGGAGGCGGGCTCGATCACCGGGGTTCCGCCGAGCACGTGAGCCATTTGCCGACGGTTCTCGACCTTGCGCGCCGGCGTGGGTTCATCGAAGAAGCTGGCATCGATGGCGGTTCCGATCGTGAAGACGCTGTCGGGATGGAAGTGGAACCGGTCGATGAGACGCCGCGATTGCACCGGGTTGATGTTGGCCTGTACCCAATTGCGACCGTTCCACGGAAAGATGCGTTGGAGGAAGGAGAAGAACTCCTCGTTGTCGTGGTTACGGAAGAAGTGGTCACGCGGGCCGGGTTCTTCACCCGGGTTGCGTTTGCATCCGGCCTTGCCGCCTTCCCAGTAGAAGTCGTGGTTGTTGTTGATGACCGCGCAACCGGTCACCTCGGTTGCGAGCACGATGGCCAGCGCGTAGGCCACATTGCCGGGGTTGGAGTTCGTATTGACGATGATGAGGAGGCCGAGGTGGTTGTCCTCGATGTAGTTAACGAGCCGCTCAGCGAGGACGAGCGCCTGCTGCCACATCTCGGCCGACAGCTCGCTTGACTGCTGACTCCCCGGCGGCAGGTCCTCGAAGAAAAGACGGGCGAACCACTTGCCATCGTCCCACTTGTCCCAGCCGTCTGCTCCCTCCAACCGGCAGCGTTGCCACTCCGGGTCGAGGATGGCGTCCGCCTTCTCGCCGAAGTTTCCCGCTATGCAATGGATCGGGGCACCGGGCGAGATCTCGGTGAGGCACCTCGCATACTTGGCGATCTCCATCGACACTCCGTCGATGTCGAAGGCGAAGGTGACGAATCCGATGCCTTGGGCCATACGGTCCCGCAGGCTGGACGACGGGGGATCGAGGGTGTGTCGAGCGAGCTCGTCCAACACCTCGCTGATGCCGTCGCCTGTGTCGACGTGGCGCTGCTTCAGATCCTCAATGCGCACGAGCATTCCGTTTCCGGTTGGCGGGTTTCCATGCCCCTCATCGTAGGTTTGGTGACCCGTTCGTAGCCCATTGGCGGTTCGCTTTCGACCCAGGGCTCGTGAGTCCCGCTGCTCAACCCTCGATGTAGCCCGAGTATCATGTGTCCGCCCTTGGCCACATGTGGTGTCAGCGCCGACGTCTGGCCCGGCTTGGAAAATGGAGACCTGCCAATCGACCACCCGACCCCAGGCTCCCACCTGAGCAGATCCACGGCATGGGTTGCTGCGCTGGGCATCGTTGCCGTGACTGTTCTTGCCATCGGCATCGTTGGCTCAACGCGCGCCGAACCGGGCGAGGTAGCTGCGACAGGGGCCAACGTCCCGAAGCCGGCGGACGGCGCCTCAAAACCGACATCGAAGGCTCTTTCGGCGACCCAAGCCCAAGGGGCTCCTGTTCGGCCGTGGATGCGCCGCTTCGAGCCCGGCGAGCGCCCGCCCCAATTCGTGGTGTTCTCCTTTGACGGAGGGGGCTACAAGGAACGCTGGCAGCTGTTCCTCGATACAGCCAAGGCATCCCAGGCGGCGTTCACCGTGTTCATGACCGGCACCTATTTCGTCCCGGAGGCGTCCCGGACCGACTACACCCCACCCGGTAACCCGCCGGGCATGGCCGACGTGGCGTTCTCGAAGAGCGATGAGCAACTGGCCACCCTGTTGACCAACCTCAACCGGGCCGTCGACGAGGGCCACGAACTCGGCAACCACGCTGTGGGCCATCTTTGCAAGGGGATGTCGACCGAGGTGGGTGCCACCTGGTCCGCCGACCAATGGGGTCACGAACTGGACCAGTTCACCGCCTTCTTCGAACGAGCTCGAGACCGAGCGCCCGAGCTGATCGGCGAACCGCTGCTCGCCGACCCCAACTCGGTCGAGGGATTCCGGGCGCCATGTTTGGAGTATCGGAAGGAGGCGCTGACGCCGGCGCTGCGGGAGCGCGGGTACCGCTACGACTCCAGCGCCATCGCTACCGGCGTCGAGTGGCCAACCATCGATGAGGGACTCTGGGAATTCCCCATCTCCACCGTGTACTTCGACGGCGACCGCACCCTCACCCTGGATTACAACCTGTGGTTGCAGTTCAACGGCGGCAAGGACCGACCCGAAGACGCGCCCAGCATGCGGGCACGCACGACGGAGGTCTACGACGCAGTGCTCGACTTCGTGATCACCGGCAACCGTGCGCCGCTGGTGATCGCCAACCACTTCAACAACTGGAGCGGCAACGCCTTCAACCCGGCAACCGCCGACTTCATGGCAGCTGCATGCCCACGAGCAGATGTGCAGTGCGTGCCCTTCACCACCGTGGTCGACTGGCTGGAACTGCAAACCCCCGGCTACCTCGACGCCATGCGAGCCGAGCCCACCGGCTATATCGACATCCCGACGACATAGGCCGGAACCCTGCGCCAATCCCCGCAGCTGTGCGCTGGGAACCCCCGTCGTGTGATCAGTCGGCGAAGACGGTCAACTTTCGAATCGGGGCGTTGTCGGGTGACACCGGTTCGTCGAGGGTGACGTCGGATGCGTCGCTGCTCAGGACAGCTGCGAACCGCCCCGTACGGGCGGCCGACACCACCGTGCTCTGGTCACTCACGAGGTTCAGGTTGGTCGTCGAGTCGACTCCGACGAGCGACGGCTGACCCGACTTCTGAGCGTCGGTCACCACAATCTCCGGAACATTGCCTCCCGGCCCTGAAACTGGCGAAGCAGACAGGGCCTGGGTTGTTTGCAAGCCGGGTTCACCGGTGGCTGTGCCCAGCGTGCGGTCGGTCAGGGGGCGCCACCTGCCGTCCACCAGTTGGCTGGCTTGGGTGTTTGTGCAGAGCAGCTCGCCGTTGATCGAGAAGTCCCCCGTGACGCCGGCTTCGTAGGGTTCGGAGATCCTGCCTTGTGCAGTGATCTCTCTCATGAGGAGCTTGGTCGTTTCCAACCCGGCGTCGGGTGCTTGACCAGGTGGAACACTCCGTGGCGTTGCGGCGCCGGGCGCCGGCGCGGTGACGATCACTTCGCCGGACTCTGTGACGGTGGCTCCAGGCGGTGCGGTCACACCCGGCGGGATGAAGGTTTGAACGTACGTCGTGGTCTCCGTGGAGCACATCCTCCGCACTGCCTCGGTTTCTCCGAGGTCATCCCACGCGTCGCCGTTCCAGCGGTACAGATGCGACGCATCGGTGTCGGTTCGGACCGCGACGATGACGGCGTCACCTTGCGCAGCGGCCCGCAGATCGGAGAAGCCCCCGTCGAGTCCGGTCAGGTCAGGCCCGTCGACGGTCTCGACAAGAGCGCCGTCCTCGATCTGGTAGAGACGCACGTTGCCCTGAGGGCTGGAACACACGTCGCCCTGCTTCTCTCCTTCGCAGACACCGGCGACGACCGACGTGCTTGTGGTGCCTCCAACGACTTGCCACGAGAACCCTTCGTCGATGGTCACGGTGTCGTCCCATGCCGACGACTCAAGGTCAAAGGCCGAAACGAGCAGAGACTCACCAGTCGTTCCCGACACCACAAAGTGGTCATCCGTGGCGCTGATCGTGTCTGCCGCTGTTGCCAAAGGCTCAGGGAGCTCGACACTTCCGGCCGCTCCAAGACCATCTGCCGTCACAGTGGGGCCGCCGTCTGACCCGCAAGCAACAGCGGTGGCTGCCACGAAGGCAACAAAAACGCACGTCATGAATTTAGTTCTCATGTTGAGGACCACCCCTCATAGGTATGGTGATCAGACTCTGCACGGGGCGTAATGCGAGCGAGTAGATCCGCCGTAAATGGAGCACGAAACCAAATGTAGTCACGCCTGCTTCCGCCGTCGGTGGTCGAACTGGTCGAAAGTTCACCAGCACCACTCGTGGCCTCAGTCCATCCGTTATTGCGGTAGTCGTTCAGCGCTGCGGTTCCGGAGTGACCCGGGGTGATGTTGTAATCCCCGGCTGCGATGTGCGGCGCCACAGTGGTTCGCATGTAGGTCGCTTGGGCCGAGCTGGACGCGTCGAGATCCAGGTGGGTGCTGCAGGCCTTGATGTCGGAGCGGCCGCCAACCGTCGCAACGTTGCAGACATACCCCCGCTGTTCATAGTTGGGATTGACCGGGTAGAGGCCGTAGGAAACGCTGTCAGCGTTGCCGAGGAAAAACATGGCGTTTCCAAAAGATTGGCAATTGGGCTTGCCCAATGGGTGTTGTAAATACGACGCAGATGAATACTCTGGCAGCTGCGCCGCGAGTTGGGCTAATTGGTTTGAGCACACTTCCTGCAGCATGATATATTGCGGCTTCGGGTCCTGCGCCGAGATAGTGTTGACCAACGCAGAAACAACGTCCGGGTTATAAGCAGTGTTCCCTTTGTATCCCCAAATGTTCCAATCGAAGACGAGGCCGCCATTTCCTGGACCATGGCAGGCGGGCAGCAGCGCTCCCAAAACTGCGAGCGCTAGCGCAGATATTGCGAGTCGTCTTGAAGAGATCATGTCGCTTCCTTAGTGTCTGTCCGGTATGTGAGTGACGGCCATTCATGGTCACCATCCGCGCGAATAAATCGTGCGTAGAGTGAACTATCGGGATGGCGGACGAACGCACCTACCCCTCTGATCTCACCGACGAACAATGGGAGGCCGTCGCCGACCTGTTCGAACAACGATCGACCATGGGCCGACCTCACGTTCACTCTCGACGGCTCATCGTCAACGCGATCCTCTACCAAGCCCGAACCGGCTGCCAATGGCGCTACCTGCCATCGGAGTTCCCACCTCGCTCCACTGTCAACGACTGCTTCGTGGCCTGGCGCGAGGACGGCACCTGGGACACCGTTCACCAACGCCTCCACAACGCCGCCCGCGCCCAATCAGGCCACGATCCTGGCCCAGGGGCAGCGGTCATCGACGCACAAAGCGTCCCCAACGCCGGACGTGCAGAGGAGGTCGGCTACGACGCCGGAAAGAAGATCAGAGGCCGAAAACGCCATATCATCGTTGACAGTCTCGGTCTCCTCATCGCCGTGCTCGTCACCTCCGCGTACGTCTCCGACATCGCCGGCGGCCACCAGCTCCTCCGAAAAGCCCGCCTGACGAACTCGATGCTCGGCATCGTCCGCGCCGATTCCGGCTACCGAGGCCTCGCCAAGCGAGCCGAACGGCTCAGGTTGAAGATCGTGATCGTCAAGAACCCGTCCCGACACGCGTTCATCCCGGTCAAACACCGGTGGGTCGTCGAACGATCGCTCGCTTGGCTGTCCGCCTACCGGCGGCTTGGAAAACGGGATCTCGAACACACCACCATCGCCGCCGAAACCTGGATCAAGGTCGCCTCAATCGCCATGATGCTCGCCCGACTCCACCCAACACCGAACAGCCCTCAAGCAATTACCTGGGCACGCCTCTGGTGACATACCGGACAGGCACTTAGGAGCAGGCGTCCACGTGCGTGTTCGTCCACACTAGCGAAGCAGATTCTTCAGCCCCCATGTCGCAACCTCACCATCGGGGCTTCGCACGCTTCACCATGCGTTCAGCGGACAGCCGCTCCATCGGCTGGGCCAGCTGGTCGCCTCACCGGCAGCCCTGAACATGACCAAATCCTCCCTACGAGCGAGACCGGCTTGCTACGGTCGAACGGTCGCCTGGGTCACGTCTCGTGGAGGGAATTGATCATGACTATCATTCAATCGCGCATCCGGATGTCCGTGGCGTTGCTCCTCAGCATCGCCACGTTGGGACTTGTCAGCGGGTGCGGGTCGGCCGGCGTTCCGCCCAGCAACGTCACCACCCTCGCCGGGAGCACCGCCGGGTTTGCTGACGGCTCCGACACCACCGCCCAATTCAATGGCCCGACCGGGGTGGCTGTCGCCCCCGACGGCACCGTCTACATCGCCGACACCAACAACCATCGAATCCGGGCCACCAACCCCACCACCGGGCAGGTCACCACACTCGCCGGAACCGGGATCGTCGGTCATGCTGACGGCCCCGGCGACACCGCCAAATTTGCTGTCCCGTTCGGGGTCGCAGTCGCCCCGAACGGGACCGTCTACGTCGCCGACACCAACAACCATCGGATCCGGGCAATCGACCCGACCACCGGCTCAGTCACCACCGTCGCCGGAACCGACAATGCCGGGTACGCCGACGGCCCCGGCGCCAGCGCCCAGTTCAACGGTCCGACCGGGCTGACGGTCGCCCCCGACGGCACCATCTACGTCGCCGACTTCTTCAACCATCGGATCCGGGCCATCAATCCGACCACCGGCTCGGTCACCACACTCGCCGGCAGCGGCTCCGGCTTTGCTGACGGCCCCGGTGACACCGCTCAATTCTTCCGCCCGTTTGGGGTGGCGGTCGCCCCGAACGGCACCGTCTACGTCGCCGACTACCTCAACCATCGAATCCGGGCAGTCGACCCGACCACCCGGAAGGTCACCACACTCGCAGGCAGCACCGGTGGGTTTGCCGACGGCCCCGGCGCCACCGCCCAGTTCACTGGCCCGTCCAGTGTGACGGTTGACCTTGACGGCACCGTCTACGTCGCCGATCGAGCCAACCATCGAATCCGGGCCATCGACCCGACCACCGGCCAGGTCACCACCTTCGCCGGAAACGGCACTGCCGGGTTTGCTGACGGCCCCAGCGCCACCGCCCAATTCAACGGGCCGACCGGGGTGACCGTCGCCCCCGACGGCACCATCTACGTCGCCGACTTTGACAACCATCGGATCCGGAAGATCACCCGCTTGGATACGGAGTAGATCGCCCAGGCCAGGCCTCGATACACCGCCGGATGAGATCCTCAATACGTTGCGAGTTGCTGGTTTTGCACCCGAAGTCTGATTCGAAGCGATGACCTGATGCTCGCATGTCCACTCCGGATCCTCGCTGAGAGCGTGCACTGCACTGTCTGGTAAATTTTGATGCACGCCTCTGGAGCAGAACCCGACATGACAATGAGTCAATCGAGGATCTGGGTGTCCATGATGCTGCTCCTCGGCATCGCCGCGTTGGGGCTCGGCGTGCCACAGCCGGGGCATCCCCCAACGCGCCGCAAGCCGTAGGCGACGCGTCGTGTTTCTCACCGGCTCCGCACGGGTTCTCTGACGTTCCCACCACCTACTTCGCCAACACCGCCATTGCATGGCTCGTCGAAGCCGGCATCACCACCGGCACCACACCCACCACCTTCTCCCCCAACAACAAGGTCACCCGCGCCGAAATGGCCGTCTTCCTCTGGCGCAAC
>NZ_DAOLGP010000024.1:0-60653 GCF_035329545.1 Candidatus Neomicrothrix sp. | reverse complement strand
ACATGAAAGACGGCCCGGTCGAGGTCGAGCACGATGTCGCTCGGGGCGGCTTCCAAAACGTCGGCGGCGACCTCCCTCGCTCGGTCGACGAGCACGTCAGCGGCGGACAGCACCGCCGTGCCACCGACCTGTAGCGACTTCGAGCCGCCCGTACCACCGCCGCGCACCACGTCGTCTGTGTCGCCGTGGCGCACGGTGATCGCTTCGATCGGGATGCCGGTCTGGGCCGACGCGATCATGGCGAAGGCGGTGTGATGCCCCTGGCCGTGTGCCGACGACCCGGTGCGTACCAGCGCGCTGCCGTCCGGGTGCACCTCGATCGAACCGTGCTCGCCGCTGCGGAGGCCGTTGGTGACCTCGACGTAGGTCGACACGCCGATGCCGAGCAACGGGGCCTCACCCGCAGCGCGACGCCGCCGTTGTTCGGAACGAAGCTCGGAGTACCCGGCGGCGGTCAGCGCCTTGTCGAGGGCTCCTGCGTACTCGCCCGAGTCGTAGGTGGCACCGGTCGGTGTGGTGAAGGGAAAAGGACCGGCGATCAGGTTCCTACGGCGCACCTCGACGGCATCCATGCCCAGTTCGGCGGCGAAACAATCCATCATGCGCTCAATCGCGGCGGTCGCCTCCGGCCGTCCGGCGCCGCGGTAGGCATCCGCGGGCACGGGGTTGGTCACCACCGAAATTGCCGACACCGACACCGCCGCGATGTCGTAGGTGCCCGGCCCCCTCAGCCTGGTCATGAACGGCAGCACGGCCCCGACCGACGGGTAGGCCCCGCTGTCCTGGATCACGTCGAGGCGATAGGCCAGCACCGTGCCGTCGCGACGCCCGCCGATCGTGGCGTGCTGCACCTGCGCCCGCCCATGGCCCAGCCCGAGCATCGACTCGGACCGGGTCTCCACCCACCGCACGGGGCGGTCGAGGCGCCGGGCCAGCTCGGCGGTGAGTCGCTCCTCGGGGTACAGCCCGTTCTTGGGGCCGAACCCGCCGCCGACGTCGGGGCAGATCACCCGCACCTGCGCCTGGTCGAGCCCGAACATGACGGCCAGACCGTCCCGCACACCGTGTGGGTTCTGGGTGGTCGACCAGTGGGTGAGACGACCGTCCCGCCAGCGCGATGCCGCCACCCGCACCTCGAGCGGCACCGGCGCCAGGCGCTGGTTGACGATGCGCTGGGACACGACGACCTCACAGCCATCGAACGGGTCACGGTCGCCGAGATCGGCGCTGTCGGGCGCGGCAATCGTCACGGCGGTGTTGGTGCCCACCTCGGGGTACAGCACCAGCTCATCGGTTGCGGCACGCTCGGCATCGACCACCGCCGCCAGCGGGTCGACCTCGACGATCACCCGCTCGGCGGCGTCGACCGCCTGGGCACGGGTCTCGGCCACCACCGCTGCAATCGGCTCGCCGACGAAGCGCACCCGGTCGGTGGCGAGCAGCGGCCGGGCCATCCCCGGCGGCGCCATGCCCAGCGCCGGTGCGAGCGGCGCAAGGTCGAGGTCGTCGGCGGTGATCACGGCGACCACCCCTGGAGCATCGAGCGCCTCGGACGGATCGACGTCGACCAGCTCGCCGTGGGCGACGCCCGAGCGCACAAATACGACGTGGGCGGCGCCAGTCAGCTCGAGGTTCTCCACAAAAGTGCCCTCGCCCCGCAGCAGCGAGTCGTCCTCAACGCGGTTCACCCGCGTGCCGAGGATGCTGCCACCCGCCGGTGGAATGCTGCCGGTCTGTTCCATTCTGGCCCCCTCCCCGGACGTCCGCCTCTCAGGCGTCCTGGAACACCATCAGCGCTCCGACGTAGCAGGCCACCCACACCCGGCGGGTGGCCTTGTCGTAGGTGACGCCGATCGGGTGGTGCCTGGTGGGCAGCTCCTGCAGCTCGACCATGTCCGACGTCCGCACCTTCGACAACGTGTCGTCGGCGTAGTTCACCACGTACAGCGCCGTGCCGTCGTCGGAGAGCACCATCGACCGGGGCTGGTTGCCGGTGACCACCTCGCCGGTGACTTTGCGGGTGGCCGTGTCGATGCGCTTCACCTCGGCCTCCTCATTGAGCGTGACGAACAGCTGTTTGCCGTCCGGCGACAGGGCCACGCTGCGAGGCGCCTGGCCCACGTCCTTGATCCACTCGACCTCGAAGGTCGACAGATCGACGATGGCGATGTCGGAGGTGCCCATGGCGGTGACGTAAGCCACCGAGTCGTCGGGTGCGACGGCGATGCCCCTCGGGTAGCGACCGATGTCCACCCGTCGGGTCTCCTTGCCGGTCGCTGTGTCGACGATCGACAGGTCGTAACCACACCAGTTGGACACCAACAGGGTCGAATCGTCGTGGGTGATCGCGACGAACTTCGGCACCGGTCCCACCGGGATCACCTGATCGATCTCAAGGGTGTCGGTGGGGATCCGGTAGACGAAGCTGTCGTCGAAGCCCGACGGCGTGCACACGTCGGTGCCAGGGTTGTCCTGGCCCGGTCCGTACAGCTTGTACTGCGACACGTAGGCGGCCGACCCATCGGAGGTGAACACCGCCTCGACCGGTCCGCCCTTGAGTGCGGAGTTGCCGGGCAGGTCGAAGAAGGCCGGCACCACCTCGTCGTCGATCACCTTCACCTGTTCGAGGTCGCGGTTGTACACGGCCACGTTGTGGGCGTACATCATGTTCTGGGCGAAGAACAGGCCGCTGCCGGAGGCGACCACCGACTTGGGTCGAAGGGCAGGGTCGGTGATCGTGTCGACCAGGCTGAGCGTGCGTTGGGCAGCGGTCTTGCCATCGTCGGGCGCTGTCACCGGCGGAGCCGAGGTCGATGTCGAGGAGTCCGCCGACGCCTCGGCACGGCCGGTCGCCGCCTCCGCCGACCGCTCCGTGCTGACACGCCGCTCGGGGCCGGGGTCGGACAACACGCCAAAACCGATCACGCCGATGATCGTGGCGATCAGGATCCCGCCAAAGACTGCTGGGCCAGTGGCCGGCTGCGCCATCACACGACCCTACTCAGCGATCGCCAAGAACCCGGCACGCCTCGACGATGCCCGCCCACCGGTAGCGTAGGCACCCGATGATCTCCCCCCAGACCCTCCATCACCGGCCGCCGTCCACCCCCTCCGGGTCGGTCGCTCGCGCTGCGCTTCGGGCCGCCGCTGCGGCCGTCCTGATCATGGTGGTACTTCTGGTTGCGCCCAAGCCTTCGGGGGCGAGCGACACCACCGCCGATACCACCACCGACGCAACCGCAGCCGGGGAACAGATGACGGTTGGCAAGGCGGCGATCCTCGGCGTGGTCGAAGGCGTGACCGAGTATCTCCCGGTCTCCTCGACCGGCCACCTCTACGTCTCCCAGCAACTATTGGGTGTTGGCGACACCCAGGCGACCAAGGCTCCGGCGGACAGCTTCGCCATCGTGATCCAGGCGGGGGCCATCCTCGCCGTGCTCATCTTGTACCGCCGCCGAATCCTCTCGGTATTCCAGGGCGTCATCGGCCGCTCGGCAGAGGGCCGGACGGTTGGGATCGCGCTGGTCGTCGCCTTCCTTCCGGCTGCGATCATCGGTGTACTGGCCGAGGATGCGATCAAGTCCAAGCTGTTCGCCGGTTGGCCGATCGTCGTCGCCTGGGCGGTGGGTGGCGTCGCCATCCTGGTGCTGGCCGACCGCCTGCAGCACCGCCGGCCCTCCGACGCGGCAGCGGTCGACGGGGCGGCCGGCGGTACCCAGTCGGCCGGCCGAGCCAACGTCATCGGCACGGCGCTCGAGGCGATCACCCCCCGCCAGGCCTTGATCATCGGCCTGGCCCAGGTTGTGGCGATGTGGCCGGGCACCAGCCGTTCGTTGGTGACGATCGTGGCCGCCGTGCTCGTTGGCCTCAGCGTGTCGGCCGCCGTCGAGTTCAGCTTTCTGCTCGGCCTCGGCACCCTGGGTGCAGCGACCGCCTACGAGGCCCTGAAGAACGGGTCGCTGCTCGTCGACTCCTACGGCGGCGCCGAGATCGTCATCGGGCTGGTCGTCGCGTTCATCACCGCTGCGGTGGCGATCACCTGGATGGTGCGTTGGCTGGAGCGGCGATCGCTGGCGATCTTCGGCTGGTACCGGCTGGCGATCGCCGGGGTGGGTGCCGTGCTGCTGCTGACCGGCACGATTACCTCCACCCCCGGATGATCGCCAAGCCGCCGGGCGGCAGGCCATGAGCGCGCCCGGCTCCCGGGCTTCGACTGCGACTGCGACCGCGACCGGGGTCACCATCACCGGGGTCGTGCGCCGCTTCGGCGAAGCCCAGGTGCTGTCCGGGCTGAGCCTGAGCGTGGCACCGGGCGAGCTGATGGCGCTGCTCGGCCCCTCCGGGTCGGGCAAGACCACCCTGCTACGCCTGATCGCCGGCCTCGACCGTCCCGACGGGGGCACGATCGACCTGGGCGATCGGCGGGTGGCCGGCGGCTCGACGTTCGTCCCGGCCGAACGCCGCGGCGTGGGCCTGGTGTTTCAGGACTGGGCCCTGTTCCCTCACCTGTCTGTGGCCGCCAACGTCGGCTTCGGACTGCCCCGGCCCGAACGCCGGGCCTCACCCCGCATCGACACGGCGCTGGCCCGCGTGGGCATGGTCGGCTTTGGTGACCGGCGCCCCGACACCCTCTCGGGCGGTCAGCAGCAGCGGGTCGCCCTGGCCCGGGCGATGGCGCCCAGTCCCCGGGTGCTCTTGCTCGACGAGCCGTTCTCCAACCTGGACGCCGGGCTGCGGACCGACGTGCGAAGCGAGGTTCGACGAACGTTGCGCTCGATCGGGGTCACCGCCATCTTCGTCACCCACGACCGCGACGAGGCCTTCACCTTGGGCGACCGGGTGGCGATCGTCAACGAGGGAAGGATCGCCCAGGTCGGGACGCCCGAAGAGGTGTACGCCACGCCGAGCGATCGCTGGGTCGCCGGCTTTCTGGGCGACGCCAATTTCGTCCCGGGAACGATCGAGGCGGGCAGGCCGTCGGTGGCGGTGTCGCCTCTCGGCCCCCTGCCGATCCGCGGCATCGTCGGCCCGGGTCCGGTGAGCGTGCTCGTACGTCCGGAGGCGCTGACGATCCGATCGACGATCGACGGCCGTGCCGGCGGCAGCGGCGGGACCGACGACGGCGCCCTTGACGGAACCGACCCGGGTACCGGCTGGCGGGTCACCGAAGCGGAGTTCCTCGGACACTCGACGCTCACTCGGGTGACGCCGATCGGCGGTGCCGTCGCCGCCAGCGATGGTGAAGCGCTCACGCTGAGCATCCGCACGGGGGGTGCCCCGCCGGCCCGACCGGGCGAGGTGGTCGACGTGACCTACTCCGGCGGGCCTGCCGTCGCATGGGCGCCTGCGGAGGAGCCGCCCGGCCCCGTAGGGTGAACCGCCATGGAGCATCGATTTCTTGGTAATTCCGGCATGCGGGTGTCGGCGATCAGCTACGGCAACTGGTTGACCCACGGCTCGCAGATCGACGACGACGTCGCCATCGAGGCGGTCCATGCGGCCCTCGACGCCGGCATCACCACCTTCGATACCGCCGACGTCTACGCGGGCACCAAGGCCGAATCGGTCCTGGGCGAGGCCCTGCGGGGCGTGCAGCGCGAGTCGATCGAGCTGTTCACCAAGGTGTTCTGGCCCACCGGTCCGGGCGTCAACCAGCAAGGGCTGTCCCGCAAGCACATCATGGAATCGGTCGAGGGCTCGCTGCGCCGCCTGGGCACCGACCACATCGACCTGTACCAGGCCCATCGCTACGACCACCGCACCCCGCTCGAGGTGACGATGTCGGCGTTCGCCGACCTGGTCCACCAAGGCAAGGTCGCGTACCTGGGCGTGTCGGAGTGGACCGCCGACCAGATCCGCTCCGCCGCGGCGCTGGCCGACGAGCTCAAGGTGCCACTGGTGTCCAGCCAGCCGCAGTACTCGCTGTTGTGGCGGGTCATCGAGGCCGAGGTCGTCCCGACATGCGAGGAGCTGGGCATCAGCCAGATCGTCTGGTCGCCGCTGGCCCAGGGGGTGCTCACCGGAAAGTACCGCCCGGGCGAGGCGCCGCCCGAGGGCAGCCGGGCCACCGACGAGGCCGGTGGCAAGAACATGATCTCCCGGTGGATGAGCGACGACGTCCTCACCGCCGTGGCGAAGGTCTCGGCGCTGGCCGACGAGGCCGGTCTCTCGACCGCCGACCTGGCCCTGGCCTGGGTACTGCGCAACCCCAACGTCGCCTCGGCGATCGTGGGCGCGTCCAAGGCCGAGCAGGTCACCCGCAACGTGCAGGCGATCGACATCACCCTCGACGACGACCTGGTCGCCAAGGTCGAAGCGATCCTGCAACCGGTCACGACCACCGACCCGGGGAAAACGCTCAAGGATCAGCCCAAGGAACGTCTCTAAGGCGCCCGGTTGGTGAATGACCAGCGGGTGAGTCACCAACAACCGACCTCAACTCGGTCAACGGCCAGTGTCCTGGGCGACTACCTGCGGTTCTGGTCGGGCCGGGATTCGTTTCGTCCCCGTGCCACCCCGAGCACCGGATGGTTCCTGCCGCTGTGGGGCGTGTCGCTCGCCGTCGCCTACGCGTCGTCGATCGTCGTCACGATCGCAGTGGTCGCCTTCGGAAGTGACCCACCCGAAAACGCAATCGGCGACCTGGTTGAATCCGGTCCGGTGATCAGCCTCATACTGACGGCTGTGGTGCTCGCCCCCCTGATCGAAGAAGTGGCCTTTCGGCTGCCGATGTCCTTGCGCCCATGGCACGTCGCCGGTGGGATCGGCGTTCTGTCGGTCATGTTCGTGCCCAGCCTGTTCGGTGTGTCACTCGGGCAGGCGATCGTTGGTGGAGACGACGAGGCGCTCGCTGCGGTCGTCGAGGTGGCTCTGACGGTGGGCGTGATCGTCGTGCTCGGCCTGATCCTGCGCCGCCTGCTGCCCCGCGAGACCAACGACGGCCCGGCACTCGTGCCCACCCGGGTGCGCTTTGGGGTCATCGTCACCCTGACCGTGGTGTTCGCCGGTGCCCACCTGGGGAACTTCGCGGAGTTCACCTGGTTTCTTCCGGCGTTCATCCTGCCCCAGGTGTTGGTCGGCATGGTGCTCGCCTACGTGCGGGTCATCCGAAGCTGGTGGATGGGCGTCGCCATCCATGCGCTGAACAACGCTGTGGCGGTCGGCTTCGGGTTGCTGCCCCGCCTGGTCGGCCAGGACGGCGGGCAGGCAGTGGTGGGTGTCGCCATCGTGGGGTCGATCATCCTCCTCGGTGGTAGCTCGGCGATTGCGCTGGGCGTCAACGCCTACCTCACCTGGGAACGCAACCAGCACACCTTCCCCGGCGGCTACGCCGCGCCCACACACTCCCCCGGCGGCTACGCCGCGCCCGTGCCCCCCGCCGCAGGGGCGGCCGATCCCTGGCCCCACGGACGACCACCGCCGTGGCCGCCACCGTCCGGTCGCTCAACGGCCCCGGAGTCGACCGCCTTCGGCGACTAGCGACCACGCACCCCGCACCGGTACTGGGTGCCGTGACCGCTCCTGTGCCGTCGCATCCACCGATAACCCGACGCCGGCCTACAGAATCGTCGTCATGCCGACCACCCTCACGCTTATCGACGCATTCACCGCCTTGCCGTTCGCAGGCAACCAGGCGGCGGTCGCCGTGCTCGACCAGGAGCCGCCGAATGCCTGGATGCAGGCGGTCGCCGGCGAGCTACAACTGTCGGAGACCGCCTTTTGCTGGCCCGAGGATGACGCCCACCGCCTGCGCTGGTTCACCCCCGAGGTCGAGGTGGACCTGTGTGGGCACGCCACGCTGGCGGCGGCGGCAACGCTGTGGGCCGACGGCCACCTCCATCGCAACGAGGAGGCCACGTTTCTCACCCGATCCGGGCCGCTGGTGTGCCGACGCATCGCATCGGGCGAGATCGACCTCGACCTTCCGGCGCATCAACCCGAACCGACGACGACCTCGCTGGACTGGGCGTCACTCGGCCTGGCCGAGCACCCGAGCGAGATCCTCGCCGGACCCGGGGCCGGCGCCACGGGCTTCCTGATCGCTGTGCTCGACGATGCGGCTGCGGTCCGCTCCGCCCGCTTCGACCCGTCGGCGCTGGCGCGCTCCGAGGACCGTCCGCTGGTGCTCACCGCCCCAGGGGACGGCAACCTCGATGTCGTCAGCCGCGTGTTCGCTCCCAGCCTGGGCATCGCCGAGGACGCCGTGACCGGCTCGGCCCATGCACTGCTGGCGCCCTATTGGGCGCACCGGCTGGGCCGGGACACGTTGGCCTGCCACCAGGCGTCACAACGGGGTGGCGACCTGCGGGCGATCGTCGCCGACGATCGCGTCGTTCTGACCGGCCGGGCGGTCGTCATGGGCCATCTGATACTCACCCAGATGGCCTCGCCCGCTCAGTAACGCTGGAGTGAGCTAAATACCCTTGGGCTTCAGCTTGTACTGGGCCAGGGCCGCCAGCCAGTCGATGGTCAGCGCCAGCAGGCCGACCAGAGCGGCACCGACGAACAGCGCCGTGTTGCGCTGCAACTTCAGCCCCGAGTTGATCGTTTCGCCCAGGGCGCCACCACCGATGAACGTTGCCAGCGCAGCGGTACCCACGTTGATCACCAGCGCAGTGCGCACCCCGGCGAGGATGACCGGCACCGCTAGGGGCAGTTCGATGCGCGTCAGCACCTGGAACCCCGAGTACCCCATGCCCTTGCCCGCCTCCATGTAGGAGCGGTCGACCTGTTCGAGGCCCACCATCGTGTTGCGTAGTACCGGCAGGATGCCGAAGACGATCAGCGCGATGATCACGGTGCGCATGCCCGTGCCGATCCAGGCCGCAAACAGCACCAACAGGCCGTAAGCCGGAATGGCCTGCCCGGAGTTGGCGACCGTGAGGATCGGCCCGGAAAACTTCTTGAACCCCTCGCGGGTGATGAAGATGCCGAGCGGGATGGCGATCGAGATCACCAGCAGGGTCGACCAGAAGGTGATCTGCAGGTGCTGCCAGGTCTGGATGCGCAGGTTGGCAGGCGAGAGGATCTTCTTGGTGGTCACGTCCATGTCGGCGAACTGCCACACGGTGATGAGCAGGATCAACAACAATCCCATGGCGATCGGGGTGATGATCAGGTCGAAGTTCCACGTGCGGCCGGGCGCGTCAGACTCGACGTCGTCGGGCGACTGTGCCTCGGCCGCCGCTATGGCCAGATCGCTCATGAGGTGCCCTTCGCCGTGTCGCCGTTGCGGGCCGATGCATGCGTGGCCAGGTCTGCCGTCGGGTCGACAGTGGGTGCATCCACACCGGCGGCGGCCGCCCGTCGTGCTTCCGCCCGATAGACCGCCTGTTCGTCCCGGGCGGTGGCCTCGGTCTTGCGCACCATCTCGGCCAGGGCCTCCAGCGTGATGACGCCCCGGTAGGTGCCGTCGGTGTTGACGACCACCGCCGATCCGTAGGTGGAGCGAATCATCGATTCCAAAGCATCACGGAGCGTGTGGTCGGACTCGACCGCCACACGCACAGGTAACCCCGACTGCGCGATGGACGACTTGCCTCCCTCGACCGCCTCCCGGTCGAGCCAGCGGATCGGGCGCCGCTGCTCGTCGAGCAGCACCACCCAATCGTCGTCGGCCTGCTCGAGCGCCGCCAGCACCTTGGGGCGGTCGGCCGGCAGGCTGACCGTTGGGTACTGCGGGATGTCGAGGTCGCGCACCCGCTCGAGCGTCAGCCCCTTCAGCAGGGCACCCGAGCCGAGGAACTCCTTGACGAAGGCGTTGGCCGGGCTGGCCAGGATATTGGTGGGCGTATCCAGCTGGGCCACCTTGGACTGCTCCCGCAGAATGGCGATCTTGTCGCCCATCTTCACGGCCTCGTCGATGTCGTGGGTGACGAACACGATCGTCTTCTGCAGCTCGGCCTGCAACCGCAAAAATTCGTTCTGCAGACGATCCCGGGTGATCGGGTCGATGGCACCGAAGGGCTCATCCATCAGCAACACGTCGGGGTCGGCGGCCAGCGCCCGGGCGACGCCCACCCGCTGGGCCTGCCCGCCGGACAACTCCTTGGGATAGCGGCTGAGGTACTGCTCGGGGTCCATCCCCACCATGGTGAGCAGGTACTTGGCCCGCTCCTCTATGTCGGATTTGTTCCAGCCCAGCAGGCGGGGAACCGTTGCAATGTTCTGATAGATGTTGCGGTGTGGGAACAGACCGATCTGCTGGATGACGTAGCCCATCTGTCGGCGCAGCTGGTCGGGGTTGACGTTGGTGACGTCCTTACCCTCGAAGATGATCCGCCCGGCGGTCGGCTCGATCATGCGGTTGATCAGGCGCAGCGTGGTGCTCTTACCGCAGCCTGAGGGCCCGACGAGCACAAGGATCTCGCCCTTCTTGATCTCGAGATCGAGGTCGGACACCGCCGGAGCTTTGCTGCCGGGGTAGGTCTTGGAGACCCCCTGCAACTGGATGAGCGTTTCGGACACGATGGTCTCCTGTGGATGCTATGCGAACTTCGGTGCGGGCGAACTGGGGAACGGGCGGTGGGCGCTAGCGGATGCCGCGGGGCGTGGTGGCGCGGCGGATGCCGACGAAGATGAGGTCGATCACAAGCGCCAGGGCGATCGTGCCGAGGGTGCCCACCCAGATCGCCTCGAGCGAGTTGGGCAGCCCCAAACGGCTGAGCCCCTTTTTGATGAAGTCGCCGAGACCGCCGCCGGCGATCAGCGTGGCGATGGCGGCGATGCCGGTGGTGAGCAGCGCCGAGACCCGGATGCCGGTGATGATCACTGGCCAGGCCAGGGGCAACTCCACCTTGAAAAGCCGTTCGGTGCTCGACAGGCCCATGCCCTTGGCCGACTCGAGCACGTCGGGGCTGACGCCGTTGAGCCCGGTCACCGTGTTGCGCATGATCGGCAGCAGCGCATAGAGCAACAGTGCGACGAAGGCGGGCTTGAAGCCAAGCCCCAGGATCGGGATGAAGAGGGTGAAGAGTGCCAGGGAGGGGAACGTGAGAAACACGCTGGCGATTCCCAACGCCACCTCCCTGGCCACCGGACGGTGCCTCACCGCCACCCCCAACGACACCGAGATGACGGTGGCGGAGATGGTGACCAACACGACGTAGGTGGCGTGTTGAATCAACGCCTCCGTGAAGCTGTCGTTGTCGAGTTGCTTCTGAAAGTACTCCCAGAAGCTCTGCAGGCTCTCAACCATCCGGTGCTGTTCTTCCTCTCGAGGTGAACGGAGGGCCCGGTGCGGGCCCTCCAGGGGCGTCAGCCGTCGATGAGACCGGCGTCCACCAGGTGCTGCTTGGCCACGTCGGCCGGATCCTCACCCTCGGCGGACACCTGCTCGTTCAGCGCGGTCATCGTCTCCTGATCGAGCGACCCGAGCACCGCGTCGGCGATCGTGTCGAACGCCTCGGGCGCCTCGTCGTAGACGTCCTTGCGAACGTTGATCGAGATGTTGTAGATGATCATCGCGCCGCCGTCGTCGACCACGCTCAGGTCGAGCTCGGAGATGCGACCGTCGGTGGTGAACACCTCACCGAAGTCGCAGTTGCCCTTCTGGGTCTCGGTGTAGATGATGCCGGTGTCCTGGATCTCCTGCTGGCTCTTGGGGATCTTGTACCCGGTGGCCTCCTCGAAGAGCACCAGACCGTCGGAACGGCTGGGGAACTCGGACTCCATGCACACCTTGGCGTCGGGGTTCTTCTTCAGGTAGGCGGCCATCGAGTCGAAGTCGAAGGCGCCGCCGTTCTTCTCGGTGAGGTCCGGACCGGTGGCGAAGCCGTAGGTGTTGTTGAACGGCGCACGCCCCACCCACACAATGTCGTTCTTCTCGAGGTCCATCTGGCGGACCTTCTCGGTGAGCTCCTCGCCGTCGCTGGACGGATCCTCCTGCTTGAGGTGCTCGGTCCAGCCGGTGCCGTTGTACTCGGCGTAGCTGTCGATCTCACCGGACAGGAGGGCCGCACGGGCCACGTTGGTGCCACCAAGGTTGATCTTGCGGTCGACGTCGGCACCGGCGGCCTCGAAGGCGTCGGCCAACATGTTGCCCAGGATCAACTGCTCATCGAAGTCCTTCGAGCCGACAGAGAGGCTCACCCCGCTGAGGTCGGCGTCGGCGAGTGGGCTGTCGGCGGCTGCGGTGTCGCCACCGCTGCTCTCGCCATTGTCGTCACCGCAAGCGGCCAACGGCAGGACCACCAGCGCGGCTGCGGCGACGGCGAACCTCCCAAATCGTCGGTTCTGAGTCATGAACAGTCCTTTCGGTTGTCGTTCAACGGGGGGTTGACCCCGTGACCGGCGAAACCTGCGTGGACACTCCGGGGCCTGCTCACGCGTCGTTGCGCGGGGCACCTTCCGGACCACGGTTTCCCTCACCTGGTCACAGCGCCTCACCGCACGTTGCGGTCAAATGGCGCAAAAGGACCGTAGCGCGATGGGTCACCCGATCCCACTGAAGCTCACTCAACGTTAAGATTGGGTAACTTTGCACTGGCGGGTCAAGCCGCCGAGGGGTCGATCCCGACGCGCTTATTGCTGGCACTCGACGATCAACGACGTCAATCCCCGCAAGGTGAAACTGGCTCGATAACGAGGCTGATCGACCAGCTCGAGGGAGCCGAACCTGTCGATCAGCGCATCGAAGACGATCTCGCCCTCGGCCCGCGCCAGCGACGCACCCAGGCAGTGGTGGGGCCCCCATCCAAAGCTGAGCGGCGGTGGCGTCGCGCGGTCGACGAACCTGCCGACGTCCAAGGTGTCAGCGTTGGGATACGCCGCCTCGTCACGGTTGCCGCTGCCCTGGAGGACGGTGAAGAGCTGGCCGTACGGCATCGTCTCGTAGAAGAGTTCCACCTCGCGCAGCACCGCCCGCACGTTGAGCTGCACCGGGGAATCCCAGCGCAGCAACTCCCACACCGCCGAGGGGATCAGCGTGTGATCGGCCCGAAGGCGCGTCATCTCATCAGGGTGGGTGAGGAGGGCGAACAGACCATTGCCGATCAGGTTGGTCGTCGTTTCGAAGCCTGCGGCGTACATCAGCCCGGTGTTGGCCAACAGCTCCTCGTGGCTGAGGCGGTCGCCCGCCTCCTCCACGTCGATCAGGGCGCTGAGCAGCCGATCATCGGGGACCCGGCGTTTGTCGGCGATCAGTTGCTCGAACACCTCGGCCATCACCGCCACGCCCGCCTCCGCCCGGGCGATCGCTTCGTCGTCGGCGGCGGCATCGATGAAGGCCGTGCTCGCCCGGACGTGGGGCGCCAGCGTCTCGTGTAGCTCGGGCGGCACGCCCAACAGATCGGAGATCACCGCCGCCGGCAGGCGGGCCCCGAGCACCTCGAGCACGTCGACCGTGCCCGCCTCTGCCATCTCGTCGAGGATCGGGGTGAGCAGCGCCTCGATCCTCGGCCGCATCGCCTCGATACGACGCGGCGTGAACGTACGGCTGACCAGTGCCCGCAACCGGGTGTGATCGGGCGGGTTGGCGAACAGCATCGACCCGCGACGGTCCTCTGGGCGTCGCTCTCGTCCGCTCAGGCCCGGGGGCAGATCCATGTCGGGCTCCGGGCGGCCCAACGCGGGGTTGCGCAACACCTCGAGGCAGCTCTCGTAGTCGGCGACGATCATCGATCCGATCGCCGAGCGATAACGACGGAGCCCCTCGCGGATCTCCCGGTACGGGCCGTAGGGATCCTGACGGCCTTCGTCGGTGAGGATCGCGTTCGACAACGCGATATCGGCCTCGTCCGGCGAGAGCCGACCTCGGGGAGCTCTGTCTACATCGGTGGGTGGGACGGCGCTCACGTCCGTACGGTAATCCGACCCTCTCCAGCGCGTCACCGAATGATCGGCGTCAACCGATCAGCACGGCCCACACCGGCAAGGTGAACAGAGCGATCACCACCCCCAGGCCGACCAGCGAGGTCACCGTGTCCTCATCCAGTCCGGCCGCCGTCGCCACGATGCCGGCGGTGATCATCGGAGGCGTGGCCGATTCGAGCACCGAGACGTCCCATTCGATCGATGAACGACCTCCGACCACCACCGCCACGGCGAGCACGGCGGCGGGAAGCACGAACAGGCGGAGGCCCAGGCCCAACACGACCGGACCGTCGGGAACGCTCAGGCGACGCTGGGACAGCCGAAGCCCGATCCCGACCATCGCCAGCGGGGTCAGCGAGGCCGCCAGCACGTCAAAGGCCGAGGTGAGCGATCCGGGCAGCGCCACACCCCGAAGAGCGAAGGCGACGACGAGGGCGACGAAGGGCGGAAAGCTCACCGTCCGGCGCAGCATTGCAGCACCCCCCGGGGAGGCGGCCTCCGAGCCGCCATAACGGGCGGCGATGACCGCTCCATAGGTCGACAGCGCAAGGAACGTCCCCAGCTGGTCGTAGAGCACGGCGGTCGGCAGCCCCTCGGGACCGAGCAGGGCCTCGACCGCCGGGAATCCGAGGAAGCTGGTGTTGCCGAGCGGCACGACCAACAGCAAGGCGCCCGTCACCTGCCGGGACCATCCGGCGCGCGTGGCCACCACCCAGACGACCAGGGCGCTCACGACGACGATCGACCAGGCGACGGCGACGGGCACCAGCGCAGTCCGGTCGAGCTCAAGGCCTGGGATCGTGGCCAGCACCAGTGCGGGAAACGCCAGGTTCAACACGACCCAGTCGGTCCCAGCGGCCGCACCCGGGGGTGGTTCGAGCCAGCGCCCGGCAGCGACCGCCACTCCCAGGATCACCGCCACTGCGATCACGAGACCGCCTGGGCGGTGGGACGGCCGCGACCTCGGAGCGTACGGATCACGGACCGATCACAACGGGTTCAGCCGCGCAGGGAACGGTGCTGGATCAAGCGAGCCAGCACAGCGAGCACCTCGTCGGGCGACGCCACGCGGTGGGTCGCCGCCGTGACCTCGGAGCCAACCTTGATTCCGATATCGGCGTCCCCGAGCACGGCAAAGCCGTCTTCGTCGGTGACGTCGTCGCCGACGAAGACGGTGACGTCAGGCTCGGTCTGGTCGATCAAGGCCTTCAGCGCCTCACCTTTATTGGCACCCGCCACCGCGAATTCGGCCACCATCTTTCCCGTACGCACGTGGACCCCCGGCCGGTTTGCCAGCCGCTCGATCAGGGCGTCGGCGGCGCGTGCGCCGGCGACAGGGTCGGCGAGGCGGTAATGGAAGGCCACGCCGACGGGTTTGGTCTCGATTCGGCTGCCGGGCACCAGCGCCACTTCGGCACCGACCTCGGCGACCAATTCCTTCAACAGTTGTGCCGCCTCATCGTGTGGCGGCCGGGGCAACCCGGCGGGGTCATGGCCGGCTTCTCGGTCGGCCGCCCCGGCGGGGGCGACACGCTCGGCGCCGTGGCTGCCGATCAACCCGATCGCACGGGGCGGGCAAGCCAGCGCCACCAGCGCGTCCAGTGATCGGCCGGACACCAAGCTGACCCACGTGGCCGGGAGCGCCGCCAGATCCGCCAGCGCGTCGATGGCACCGAGCAGCGGCGCAGCGCGATCGGGGTCGTCGACGATTGGTGCCAACGTGCCGTCGTAGTCGCAGGCCACCAGCAGGGTGCCCGAAGCGGCGGCGCGGTCGAGGGCGGCGACGAGGGCGGCATCGAGGGTCGGCTCCCCGACCTGCGCGCTCATCGGTCCACACCGAGGGCGTCCAGCCAGTCTTCGGCCCAACGGTGCACATCGCTGTCGATGACCGACTGGCGCAGCAGGCTCATGCGCCGGTGTTGCTCGTCCACCGGCATGTTGACCGCCCGTTCGATCGCCAGCTTCAGGCCGTCGATGTCGTACGGGTTGACCATCAACGCATCTCCCATCGTCTCGGCCGCACCGGCGAACTCGGACAGCACCAGCGCCCCCGTGTTGTCGACGCGGGTGGCCACGTACTCCTTACACACCAGGTTCATCCCGTCGCGCACCGCCGTCACCAGCATCACGTCGGCGGCCAGGTACAACGCCACCAACTCATCGAGGCTGTGATGACGGTGCAGGTACTGCATCGGGACGGCGCCGACCTCGCCGTAATGACCGTTGATCTCGCCGACCATGCGGTCGATGCGGTCCCGGAAGTCGGCGTAGTCGCTGACGTTCTCCCGGGTGGGCTCGGCCACCTGGATGAACACGTGACGCCCAACGGTGAGCCGGTCCTCCTCGAGCAGCTCGCGGAAGGCCCGCAGGCGACGGGCGAGGCCCTTGGTGTAATCGAGCCGATCGACGCCGAGCAGGATCCGCTCCGGGTTGCCCAGGCTTTGGCGTACCTCCCGTGCCCGGTCGATCATTTCCGGGTCGGTCGCCATCTGCTCGAGGGTGGCGGTGTCGACGCCGATGCCGAAGGTCTCCACCCGGATCGTGCGCCCACCGGCTTCATCGGGGAGGCGCACGTTGGAACCTTCAACCTTGGCGTCGGCGACCAGCGCGGCCAGGCTTCGGAAGTTGGCGGCACCGCCCTGGGTCTGAAACCCGACGACGTCGGCGCCGAGAAGCCCCTCGGTAATCGTGCGTCGCCACGGCAGCTGGAGAAACAGCTCGACCGGTGGAAAAGGGATGTGGAGAAAGAAGCCGATGCGCAGATCGGGTCGTAGCTCGCGCAGCATGCCGGGAACGAGTTGCAGGTGGTAGTCGTGCACCCACACGACCGCACCGGGGGCCGCCCACAGCGCTGCCGCCTTTGCGAAGCGGCGGTTGACCGCCCGATAGGCGTCCCACCAGGTGCGGTGGTACTCCGAGCGGACGATCGAGTCGTGATAAAGCGGCCACAGGGTGCGGTTGGCGAACCCCTCGTAGAACAGCTCGACCTCCCCCCTCGACAGCGGCACGGGGGCCAGCGCCAGCCCGTCGACCACCAGGGGCTCCTCCTCGTCGGTACCGGTGGTGCCGGACCATCCCAGCCACATGGCGTCGCTCCTCTGGGAGAGGACGGGTGACAGGGCGGTCACCAGCCCACCGGGGGAGGTCTCCCAATGGGTGCCTTCGGGGGAGGTCACCCGCCGCACCGGCAGGCGATTGGCGAGCACCAACAACCCGGAGGTCCCGTGCTTGGGAATGGTTCCCCCGTCCGCCTCGTCGACCTCGCTTTTCTGAACCGCATCGTCTGTGGCCATCACCCCAGACTAAGGCTTCAGTGTGCCGAGAGCAGACGGGCCAGATCGGCCAGCTCGGCGGTGCCGGTACCGCAGCAGCCACCGATCAGCCGTGCGCCGACGTCCAACCACCGTCGAAGGCGCTCCGGATCCGGGGTCGAGGGCCCCGCCCCGTCGAAACGGCCGTCCGCTGCGTTCCATGCGCCACCCAGGTTGGGTTTGGCCACCAGGGGCAGCCGTGTGACCCCTGCGAGGCGCTCCAACGCTGGTGTGACGTCGGCTGGTGCGCAGCAGTTGACCCCGACCGCGATCGGCTTCAGCGCTCCGCCGCCGAGGATCGGAGCCAACGCCTCGTCGACCGGCTCGCCGGTCGGGCATCGTCCGTCCGAGCGAACGGTCATCGTCACCACGATCTCGGGGACGGGCAGTCCCTGCTCCCCGAGCGCCGTCGACGCCCGGACCAACTCATCGGCGAGCACCTCCGCCTCGATCCCGTCGGGGAGCGTCTCGCACCACCAGACGTCGGCTCTCGTCGAGGGTCGCCGTTGCGCCTCGCCCCACACCGTCAGTCGGCCCCGGTGAAACTCGGCCAGTTCGCTTCGTGCGAGGGCGTAGCGGCCCCGGTACTCCGACCCGTCGGCCAGCGCCGCCCCATAGGGGCCGATCGATGCCGCCACCCACGCCGGCCCCGGCCGCTGTGCCCTCATGCTGTCCCGGGCCGTCACCGCCCGGCGCGTCGCCTCGACGAGCAGTTCATCGGCCTCCTCGGGCCGACGACCGGAAGCCACCGCACCCATGCGGCTGACCTGATAGCCGGCGGCGAGCACCACCCGGGCACCGGCGCTGATCATCCGCGCATGGGCCTCCTCGATCGCGGCGGGCCGGGTGGCCAGCGCCTCTCCGGTCCACAGCGCCGACCCGCCGCCCGACGGCGCCGCTCCCAGCTCGGCGAGCACGGTCGACAGCCCGCCGTCCGCCATGACCGGCCCCCGGCCCAACGCCTCGGCCAGCGAGCCCGGGACCGGCGCCATCAAGGGCGCTCCCTGCGATTTCTCCCGACGGCGTAAGCGGCCACCGCCGCAGCGGCGCCGACGTTGAGCGAGTCGACCGCTGCGGAGAGCGGGATTCGCACGCACGCGTCGGCGCTCGCCAATACGCTCGCGCTGAGGCCCGGTCCCTCGGCTCCGAGCAGCAGCGCCACCCGGTCGTCTGGCCCGAGCGCCACCGCCCCGATGTCGACGGCATCCTCCGAGGGGGTCAGCGCCAGCAGGGTGAAGCCCGCTGCGCTCAACGGATCCAGGCCACCGGGCAGGGCGTCGAGCCATGCGTGGGGTACGGCGAACACCTCCCCCATCGACACCCGCGAGGCCCGGCGGTACCACGGGTCGGCACATGTCGGGTCCAACAACAGCGCCTCGACGCCCATTGCCACCGCGCTGCGGGCGATCAACCCCAGGTTCACCGGGTTGACCACGCCCTCGAGCACGGCGACTGTGCGGGCGTTACCCACCGCCGCCGCCACAGTCAGCGGCTCGGGGCGCTCGAAGAGCCCCATCGACCCACGATGGGCCCTCGAACCCGTGATCGCCTCGACGACGTCGGGTCCCGCTGCGAGCAGGCTGGCCCCCGCCGCGATCGCCTGGTCGGCCCCGGTGGGAAGGGGATCGGTCCTCCCGGCATCGACGAGTAGGGCGACCAACCGGTGCCCCGCCCGCAGGGCGCGCTCGGTCACCAGGTCGCCCTCGGCGAGAAACCGGCCGAACGTCGTCCCCCCCTCGGTGCGTCGGCGTTGCGCAAGCCGGCGGTCCCGCAGCCCGACGAAGTCGGCGACCAACCGGTCACCCGCATCGGCAACCGTGATGGCCCCGGGAAGCTGCGCTGCCGCTGGAGTGGCCACCGCCCCCAACCTAGGTCCAGCCAGGCTGTACCGTCGGGCCACGTGTGGAGATTCCTGCCATCGACCCCCGACCCGGAGGAGCTGAAGGAACTCGCTCGCGCCAGTCGTGAGGTGCTGTTGGTCTCGGCGTTGGTCGGCGCCATCGCTGGCCTGGCCGCCGTCGTCTTCGAGGTGGCGGTCTTCGAGATGCTCGGACTGTTCCGTGACCTTCCACTGTGGACCGTGGCGATCGGGCCGCCGCTGGGGATGGTCGCCGCCCACTTCATCCTTCGCACCGTCGGGGGCGGGGCGACGCCATCGACCTCGGACGAGTACCTGAAACGCTTCCACCAGGAGGGCGGCGTGCTGGGCGGAAAGCCGTTTCGGGGTCGGGTGCTGGCCAGCGCCGTCGCTTTGGGCACGGGCAACATGTTGGGTCTCGAAGGCCCGGCGATCTACCTCGGAGCCTCGGCCGGCGCAACCGTGCAACGCCGCCTGCCCCGCCTGTTCGGGCGCATCGACCATCGGCTGCTGCTCGTCGCCGGTGCAGCCGGCGGTGTCGCCGCCGTCTTCCGCGCACCGGCCACCGGCGCCATCTTCGCCATCGAGTCGCCCTATCAAGGGGACCTGGCCCACAGCTCCCTGCTGCCGGCCCTGATCGGCGCGTCGACCGGCTACGTCACGTTCTCGCTGCTCCTCGGCAACGAGCCACTGTTTCCCGTCGAGGGCGCCACCGACGTGATGGTGCCCCAACTTGGCATCGCCCTGCTCGTCGGGGCCGTCGCGGGTCTGGTCGCCCGCTGGGGCGCATCGGCCCTGGCGCTGGCCAAGCGCCTCTCCACCCGCGGCCCCGACTGGAGGCGTCTGCTGCTGGCGGGCACGGTGATCTCGGCGACCAGCGTGGCGGTACGCCTGGCCGCCGACACCCCGGGCGTGCTCGGCCCCGGCTACGGGCTGGTCAACTGGGCGCTCGAGGACAACCGGGCAATCTGGGCGCTGGTCATCATTCTGATCGCCCGCAACCTGGGCACCGCTGCGTCGGTGGCCGGGGGCGTTCCCGGCGGGTTGTTCGTGCCGCTGGTGGTCGCCGGTGCGCTGCTCGGGCGACTGTGTGGGGAGCTGATCGGCACCGAGAGCACCACGCTGTATCCGGTGATCGGCATCGCCGCAGTGCTCGGGGCCGGATACCGGGTGCCGCTGGCCGCCGTGATGTTCGTCGCCGAGACCACCGGGCGGCCCGGCTTCGTCGTGCCGGGGCTGCTCGCAGCGGTGGCGGCCGAACTGATGATGGGCTCCCACAGCTTCACCGCCTACCAAAAGAAGGCGCAGCTGGTGTCGGGCAATCGACGCAGCCGCGGCGCTGGGCGGGGCAGCGATCCGCTGACCGGCGAGATACGCACGGTCGGCCCCGACGCCGACGGGGCGCCGCCCCTGTCGACCGGACGCCCCGTCGTCACCGGCGAGCAACCGCCGGTCGCCGAGGTGGTGCGGCCTCCCGTCGGTGAGCCGACCAGACCGAAGCTGGTCGATCAGCGCAACGACACGTCGGAAATCCAGCAGCTGGCCACCGGCGGCGTCCGTCAGGTGACCGGTGAGGTCCGCCACCTGACCGGGGAGATGAAGCCGATCACCGGCCAGGGCCAATCCGAGGGGCCCCCTCCGGTCGGGGATGCCAAGCTGCCCGAGCGGGAACCCCCGCTGCCACCCGCCGCTCCCCCGCCTGCGCTGCCCGGCGAGGTGCTGTTGCCGTCGACCCGTCAGTGGCTGGCCCCCGATCCGGATGCTGACGCCGAGACCGAAGCCGTCGATGCCGAAGCCGAAGCGGCGGCCGACGCCGGCCCCGATACCGCGACCGAGACCGGTGCCAGGGACCCGTTTCCCAAGGACTTCGACGCCGAATAGTCCGCGCCGGTGATCGCCCCTCCGGGTCGGCCCTGAGTACCGCTGCCAGGTGCCGCCGACCGGCACTGCGCCGATCGCCCCGGCCGAGTAGTCGCAGATCCCGTCCTCGAAGATCGCCTCGAGTCCCTGGCGCTGTACGGCGCTGAGCTCGACGGCAAACGTGCCGTTGGCATAAGAGGGTAGACCGATTCCCTGCCCACGCGTCGTCCCCAGCCATGGCCATCCGGGAGTGGAGAGGTACGTCAGGGCGCGCTTTGAGCTCCCAAGTTTCGGTTGGGATGGGTTTACAGGTTGCGTGTGGCTCAAGCAGTTCGAGCACCTGCCCCTGCTCGACTGTGTCGGGTTCGTCCGGCTTGGGGTGGCGCTCGACGATCAGTGGCGGCAAGGCGGGCGGTCGCCGTGGAACTGGCTGAAGCGGAAGCGCCCCTGCACAATTTCGGTGGGATGCTGGGCAGTGGCGAGCTCGACCCCGTCTCGTCCCGGTCAGCACCGGCGGAGCGAGCCGGGCGGCTGCGGCGTAACTCCGTGGTGGCGAAAGCGCCGGCGGTGGGCCAGGAACCGGCCACGTTGCGGGACCTGGACGGATCTGCCCATCGAGGCCCGGCACAGGTGCATGGAGGAGCCATTCGAAGTGAGAGGGGTGGTCAAGGCGGGGAAGGGTGGGCCCCGGTTCAAGCCGGACCGGGTGGGCAACAGATGAAAGGCATGAATGCGTCTCCGGAACGGGCGGAAGCAACGGTAAAGAGACTTAGGACGGCATAGTCCAAATCAAATAGCGATCCTCGAACTGCGCCTCTCACCACCTCGGTAGTAGACAATTCCCTCAGCTCTGTGACCCATCCAGGAGGCATTGTAATGAGTGATCAGGCACAGGGCCCGGGGTGGTGGCAAGCCTCGGACGGCAACTGGTACCCGCCGCAGGCCGCCCCTCAACCGCTTCCGCCCACTACTCAAGGCGTACCAATTGCCACCGGTCCGAATCCAGGTTCGGGAGATATCGGAGTAAACGAGCAAACGCCCTGGTACGAACAAATCTGGGTTCTCGCCCTGTCATTACTGTTTTGCTTCCCAATTGGGTTGATCTTTGTGTGGATCAACAAGCGGTTCAGTCAGACCACCAAAATTGTTGTCACTGCGGTAGTACTTGCATTAGCTACGATCGCTGGGATCACCAATTCCTCGAGCCCGCCAGTTGAAATGAATGAGGCCGGCGGGTCCGCTACAACCGTGAAACCAACCACAACCGCGAAACCAACCACAACCGCGCCGCCAACCACCGCGGCCCCACCGCCAACCACCGCGCCCCCACCGCCAACCACCGCGGCCCCACCGCCAACCACCGCTGCCCCACCGCCAACTGAGCCGGCCCGGTCGGTCTCGGAGCAGCAGGCGGTTCGCGCTGCTCAGTCATACTTGGACTTTTCTGGCTTTTCCCGCCAAGGACTCATCGACCAAATCTCATCTGAGTATGGTGATCAATTCAGCGTGCAGGACGCCACGGCCGCTGTTGACAGTTTGAACGTCGACTACAACGCCGAAGCGGTCCAAAGCGCAAGCTCCTACCTTGAGTTCTCCGGCTTTTCCTGCCAAGGGCTGATCGACCAGCTTTCGTCCGAGTACGGCGACCAATACACGATCGATCAGGCGAACTTCGCAGCGAGTCAAGTGGGGCTCTGTTGACAGTCTGATGAAACGTGTGCACCCGGCTGAGAGCCGACGGCAAATGCACAGCCAAAGGACATCATCGCTCCCCATCCGCCCGGTCCTCGACTGGGGGGTGCCGCATCTTGTCGCATTTGCTGCGGGCCCCTCCAGCAAACGAGGCCCGATACCCTCCCCCGTGGAACGACGGTTCACTGCTCTACCAGGGGGAGATTGCGATGAGGGCCGAGTTGGTCAAGCGGGTTCGAACGGGCGAGCTGCACCCCAGGGAGCTGGTCGCCGAGGCACTGAGGCGCATCGAGGCCGACGACCCAGCGATGAACGCCGTCGTTGGCCTGCGGGCGGAGGAGGCGCTCGCCGATGCCGAAAGGGTCGACCCGACCGGACCGCTCGCCGGGCTTCCGGTCCTGGTCAAGGATTTGATCGACGTCGCCGGCATGCCCACCACGATGGGCAGCGACTGGCTGGCCGACGCTCCACCCGCAGCTGCGGACGGCCTGGTCGTCGCCCGGCTGCGGGCGGCCGGCGCCATCGTGGTCGGAAAGTCGAACACTCCGGCGTTCGCCCACACCGGGTTCACCACCAACCGCCTCTTCGGGAGCACGCGCAACCCCTGGAACCGCGACCGGTCACCAGCCGGGTCGAGCGGCGGGTCGGCCGCAGCGCTCGCGGCCGGCATGGTGCCGCTGGCCACCACCTCCGACGGCGGGGGCTCGGTTCGCATCCCCGCCTCGGCGTGTGGCCTGGTCGGCTACAAGCCGACGACCGGCGCAGTCGGCCGCGACGTCAAACCTGCCTGGCCGTCGCTGTCGACGTTGGGCGCCACCGCCACCTCGGTCGCCGACGTCACCGTCGAGGCCAGCGTGATCCTCGGCGGCACCCCCGGCGACCCGATGTCGATCCCCTCAGGGGCGATCGACCTCCAGCCCCGTCGGCCCCGCCGGGTCATCGCCACCCCCACCTTCCGGGCCGACGTCGACGCCGACGTGCGCCGAGCGTTCGACGCCGCCTGTGCCTCGTTCGAGGCGGCCGGCGTCGAGGTGGTTCAGCGCAGCGGCCTGGTGCCGACCGACGCCACGCTCGCCTGGTTCACGATCGCCAGCGCCGATCTCGCCCACGCTCTCGAGCCTCACCGCAACCGCTGGGAGGAGGCCGAGGACAGCCTGGCGCTCATGCTGGGCTTCGGCGCGGCGGTGACCACGGCCGACTACCTGGCCGCCGACGACACCCGCTGGCTGCTCAGCGCAGCAATCGACGCCGTCGTCTGCGATCCGGAGGCTCCGGACACGATCTTGATGTCGCCGGTGACCAACGTCGGGTCATGGGGCCCGGAGGGGCCGCTGCCCACCCGCGCCGGCACCACGGACGACCTGGCGATCGCCACCAACACCACCGACCTGAACATGACCGGTCACCCGGCGGTGTCGGTGCCGACCGGGTTCGACGACCACGGCGTGCCGGTCGGCATGCAGCTGGTGTCGGCCCGCTACGACGACGGACTGGCGCTCGGCGCGGCGGCGCTCCTCGAGGAGGTGGCGCCCTGGCCGTTGCACCCTGCCGGTTACTCGCCGTTTGGGCCTTTCTGAACCTCAGCCGCCGAGCAGCTCGCGAATGCGCTCCTTGGGGCGCCCGATGATGGCGGTGTCGCCGGCGACGACCACCGGCCGCTGCATGATCATCTTGTTGGCCAGGATCGTCTCGACGATCTGATCCTCGGTCGCCACGTCGGCGTCGCTCAGCTCCAGCTTCTTGAACAGCGCATCCCGGCGCACCAGGGCGGTCGGCTCGTCCTCCAGCTTGGCGATCAGGTCACGCAGGGTCGCCTCGTCCGGCGGGTCCTTGCGGTAGTTGACAAGCTCGTAGTCGACGCCCAGTTCCTCAGCAATGCTCACGGCATTGTTGGACGAGCCTCAATTGGGGTTGTGATAGATGGTGACGTTGGTCATCTGGCCACCATAGGCCGCCGCCGCCGGCCTAATCGTCGGCAACGCCTTGCCCAACCTGGCAGGCTCGGCCGATGGCCGCCGCGGAACTATTGACCGTCACCTCGCCCCTCGAGGGCAGGGTCGTCGAGCTCGCCGTCGCCGCCGGGGACCGGGTCGGTGCGGGCTCGATGCTCGCCATCATCGAGTCGATGAAGATGCACCACGACGTGGTGGCACCCGCCGCCGGGGTGATCGTCGAGGTCGCCACCGCAGCGAACCTCCAGATCGGGCGCGGCGCCGTGATCGCCACGCTTCGCGCGGGCGAAGGTGAGGGCGAGGCGAATGCGGCCCAGGCGTCGGTCGATGAGATCGACCTCGAACTCGTGCGCGACGACCTCGACGCAGTGCGACGCCGCCACGACGTCGGGCTCGACGACGCCCGGCCCCATGCGGTCGCCAAGGTGCACGGCAGGGGCCGACGAACCGCCCGGGAGAACCTCAACGACCTGGTCGACGACGGCTCATTCGTCGAGTACGGACCGCTGGTGATCGCCGCCCAGCGCCAACGTCGCAGCGTCGACGACCTGATCGAACGCACCCCCGCCGACGGCCTGGTCGGCGGCCTGGCCACGATCGGAGCCGAGGCGGTCGGAGCCGACCGGGCCCGAGCGATGGTGCTGTCCTACGACTACATGGTGCTGGCCGGCACCCAGGGGTATCAGAACCACCGGAAAAAGGATCGACTCTTCGAGCTGGCCGAGCGGCGGCGCCTGCCGGTGGTGCTCTTCGCTGAGGGGGGCGGCGGCCGGCCGGGCGACACCGACACCACCACGGTATCGGGCCTGGACACGATGGCGTTCCACCTGTTCGGCCGCCTGGCGGGAACCGTGCCGCTCGTCGGCATCGCATCGGGTCGCTGCTTTGCGGGCAATGCCGCCCTGTTGGGCTGCTGCGACGTGGTGATCGCCACCGAGGACGCCAACATCGGCATGGGCGGCCCGGCGATGATCGAGGGTGGGGGCCTGGGCACCTTCACCCCGGAGGACATCGGCCCGATCGACACCCAGCACGCCAACGGCGTCGTCGACGTCCGGGTGGTCGACGACGCTGCCGCCGTCGCGGCTGCCCGCCGCTACCTGGGCTACTTCCAGGGCCCGATCGAGCCGGATGCCGACCTCGTCGCCGATCAACAGGTTTTGCGCCACCTCATCCCGGAGGACCGGCTGAAGGTCTACGACGTGCGGGCGGTACTCGACGCGCTGGTCGATGTCGACAGCCGTATGGAGCTGCGCGACGGCTACGCCCCCGGCATCATCACGTCGCTCGCCCGCATCGACGGCCACCCGATCGGCCTGGTCGCCAACGATCCCGCCCACCTTGGCGGGGCGATCGACGCCGAGGGTGCCGAGAAGGCCGCCCGATTCCTCCAGCTGTGCGACACGCACGGGCTGTCGATCCTCTTCGCCTGCGACACCCCCGGCTTCATGGTCGGCCCCGAGTCGGAATCGGCGGCCGCCGTGCGCCACATGAGCCGGCTGTTCGTCGTCGGCGCCAACCTGTCGGTGCCCTGCGGCACCGTCATCCTGCGCAAGGCCTACGGGCTGGGCGCCCAGGCGATGGCCGCTGGCAGCTTCAAGGCGCCGGAGTTCGTCGTCGCCTGGCCCACCGGTGAGCTGGGCGGCATGGGACTCGAGGGGGCGGTCCGGCTGGGGTTTCGGGCCGAGCTGGAGGCCGAGGCCGATCCGGCCAAACGCCAGGCACTCTTCGACGACCTGGTCGCGGCGGCCTATGACCACGGGCGGGCCACCAACGTGGCCGCCCAGTTCGAGATCGATGACGTGATCGACCCGGCCGACACCCGACGCTGGGTGTGCGCCGCTCTGCTCGGACCAAATGTGACCTCGGCGCACTCGGGCGGGTCAGAACGCCGATGACCTCACCACACGACGTCGCCGGCGGCCCGAACCGCAACGGTGACCACGCCCCCGACCGGACCTCGGCGCAGGCCGGAACCCCCGCCGACCGCCCCGGCGACGACCCCACCCCATCCAGCGTGGCGGCGGGGCCAGCCCCCCTCGCTCCCGGGAGGGACGACGCTCGGCGAGCGCCCCTGGACGAGCGCTCCGCCGACGAGGACAACGCCTACCCCGAGAACCCGACCGACGAGGTGATCGACGACATGAGCGACGACCCAGCCGACGACGCGGCCACCGATGAGCGGCGGGGTGCCACCATCCGGGAACGGCTCGGTGAGGCCTGGGACGATGCCCGTGAGCGGCGCCATGAGGAACAGCTCGAACACGACGCCGAGTCCGACGACCCGGAGGGTTGGGCCAGCGCGCTGCTCCAAACCGCCGACCCCAAGGAGTACTTCGACAGCGTGTCTGGCCTGGCTCGTTCGGACCACAGCTCACTGCTGTCGCCGTTGGAGTTCGACCCGGACGTGCCGTTTCACTATCCAACGGCCACCACCGTCGAGCCGGAGCCGCAGGGCATCGAGACGGTCCAGCTCTACGCCCAGACCGCCTCCCCGCTCTTCGACCGCCAGATCGCTGCCCCATTCGCGGATCCCGGGCGGGCGGACCTGCTCGCCGACATCCATCACCGGCTGATGATCGACGGGCGCAACGTGGCCCTGATCACCAACCACGGTGACATCGTCGACATCGCCGTCGTGCTCGCCGGCCTGACCGTTGCGATGTGTGATGGGCGCACCTATGGCGTGTTGGAGGAGGAGCTGGATCTGGTCGACCTGGCCGACCACTTCAACATCATGGTGAGCCGCATGGTGACCACCCGCGCCGCCTTCGGCATTCCCGCTGTGTCGGTCGTGTCCAACATGGCCCGGACCTTCCTGTCGCTCCCCCAGACCCACTCCCGTCGACGGGCCCGGATCGATCCCGATCTGGTACGGGCCTCCAACGTGCTGATGCGCGCCGACCTCGGGCGTCAGCTGGCCAAGGGCGGGCAGTTGCTGGCGATGGCGGCCAGCGGTTCCCAGGACCTGTCGCTGGCGGTCAACTTCGCCGCTCGCGTGCGCAACGCATGGCAGGGCTTCCGTGGCGAGGACAACGAGGGGCCCAGCCTGCACCTTCAGCCGCTCTACTCGGGCACGATGAAGATCATGTTGGAGTGCGAGGATGTGCTGCCGTTGGCGGTGTGCATGGACCCGAAGAACCCGGCGACCGAGCTGGGTTCGATCACCCGCGTCCGCACCGAGGACGACTGCCACCGGGTGATGGACTGGATCGCCGCCGCCCACCAGCGGGCCACCGGCATCACCACGGTGTACCACGATGCCGAGGACGACCTGCTGGCCAACATCCGGGCCGCGATCTCGCGCTGAGGTCGCCCGGTTCGCTAAAGGCGGGCCACGACCAGCGCGATGTCGTCGCCGTCGGAAGCCCGGTCGGCGCCGACGCGAAGCAGCCCTTCGGCAACGTTCTCGGGGGTGCCGCGCCCGACGCGACCCAAGCGGGCGGTCAGCGCCTCGATGTCGGCATCGATGTCCCCGCCGCGCGACTCGATCAACCCATCGGTGTAGACCAACAGCGTCGAGCCGGGCTCGTAGGGCACGGTGACCGGGTCTCGTCGATCGGCCCCGACTCCGAGCGGCGGACGCAGGCCAGCGGGCAGGCGGGCGGCCGGGCCGTCCCGCGGCATCAGAAGCGGCGGCGGATGCCCCGCCAGCACCGTGCTCAAGGTCTTGGCCTCGGTGTCGACGATGACGGCGGCCACCGTCGCCATCGTCGTCTGGTTGCGAAGTCCGAGCACCTCGTCACAACGGCGGAACAGCTCGCTTGGTGACGTGCCGGTCTGGACCAGGGTGGAGATCACGGTGCGCAACTGCGACATGCGCGCAGCGGCACCGGCGTTGTGGCCGACGACGTCGCCGACGATCAGCGCTGTGCGCCGGGAATCGATCGGCACGACATCGAACCAGTCGCCGCCGAAGCCCAGCGAGTCGATCGCTGGGACGTAGCGCACCGCCACCTCGATGTCCTTCACCAGCGGGGGCGGGCTGAGCAGTGCGGTCTGTAGCGACGAGACCAGCGCACGCCGATCGACGCCCGCCCGGGCACGACCCAGCGTCTGGGCGCACAGGTCGGCGATCACCTCGAGCTGGGCCACCGGAAAGTCGTCCCGGGCCACCTCGTAGTTCCAGCCGGCGGTCAGCAGCCCGAAGATCGAATGGTCCGGTCGCCGCAACGGGACGGTGGCGGTGGCGACCACACCCACGGCATCGGCGATTTCCACGTCGCTCGGGTACTCGATCAGCCGCTGGGTCCGGCTTCCGACCAGCACGGTTTCGCCCGTGGCAAGCACGCGGTCGAACAGCGGTCGGTCGCCTCGCACCGGCTGGAACGAGCTGATCTTCGTCGGATCCTCGGCGGCGAGCAGCTCGAAAACTCCGGTCTGGGAGTCGGCCTGGCCCACCACCATTCGGTCGGCGCCGACGACCGGTGGGCCATCATGAACGATCGCCGTGGCCACCTGGTCGACCGTCTCCGCAGAGCTCATCCGCCGCGTGAGCTTCGCCAACTGTTCCAGGCGCCGCCGATCGTGGGCCCGTTCGGTCACGTCGGCGACCAGGGCGCCGATCCCGAGCGGCTCGTCGCCATCGTCGATACGGAAGTAGCCGACCGAGCACACCAGCTCGTCGTTCGGCGATGCCGAAGGCCGGGCGGTGACCTCGACGTCGGCGATCGGTTCGCCGGTGCTCAGAACGCTGCGAATCAGCGGGTCGAGCTGTTCTGCCATCTCCGGAACGATCTCGGCCAGGCTGCGCCCCAGGTGATCGGCGGCGGCGGTGTCGTTGATCTTTGCGAGCGCCTCGTTAACCAACCGAAACCGCAGCTCGGTGTCGAGGAACCCAAACCCGCCGGGAGAACGGGCCATCATCGCCTCGAGGATCGACCGGGAGCGATGGTCGAGGACCCCCTGCCGGTCACGCTCCACCAACTCCCCGGCGAGGGCTGCCAGCTCGATCAGCAGCGCTGCGTCGTCGGCCGTCCAGCTGCGAGCTTCGGTGTCGACCACGCACACGGTGCCGAGCACATCACCTTCGGTCGAGCGCAGCGGCGCCCCCGCCCACGCGACCACCCCCATCGACTCGATCGAAGGGTTGTGACGCGTTCGCGCGTCGCTTCGAGCGTCGTCGATCAGCAGAACGTCGCCCAGCCCGACGACGTACTGACAGAACGACTCTTCCACCCTGGTGTGGCGCTCCGACCGATCGTCGCTCGGCATCCCGACACAGGCCAACCAGTTGGAATGATGGTCATCGACGAGCGTGACGAACCCAAATGGGGCACCGAGAAGCCGAGAAGCGAGCTTGGCGATTCGATCGAAGGCGGGATCATCGGTGTTAGTCGCCAGACCGGTGGCGCCGACCGCCGCCAGCCGTTCGGGGTTGGCGACCTGTGCAGCGACCATCGAAAAGAACGCTTCAAGCGAGCCGGTCGAGTCGTGGGACACCGGTAGACACTAGGTGAGTTCGCACCGAGCCGCCGGGGCAACCTCACGTTGCGATGGGCTGCGACGCACTTCGACGGGTTCAGCTGCCGGCGCGGTTCGAGCGAACGCCAACTGCGACTCGCCAGCCGACCAGACCCACCCCGAGCACGGCGCCGGTCACGATCACGAAGCTGGCCGCCGTCCCATCGCCGAACACCAACCCGCGCAACACCAGGCCGAGCACCGCCGTGCCCAGCCACACCGTCACGCCATCGGGCCACACCAAGCGCAGCGATGGGAGGGCTGCAGTTGCGGCCTCACCGCCGTTCGAGCGGTGCCACAGCACGAGCGCTGCCCATGACAGGGCGGCTGCGATCAGGAATGGCGCAGCGACACCCAGCACCGACGCCGGCGAGAGCCGCTCCTCGTGGCTGTTTCTGCCCATGAGGACGAACGCCAGGATCACGGCGACATCGGCCAAGGCGGTCAACGCCAGCGCGCTGCCCGGAGAACGCCTCTTGGCGGCATCGGAACGTTGGGGAACCGGTTCGGTCTCGAGGGCCATGGTCGGTCAGGCTAGGCCGCTCGGGCGATCGCCGGGGAGCGCCGGTTGCGGCCCCGTCGGGCCGCCGAAGCCCTCGCCGCCATGACCCGCCCGTCGGGTGGGCCGCTAGGTTGCGACCACCTAACACCCGGAACCGAACCGTCCGGACCCGAACGAGGCCGTCATCGACCCATCGACCCAAGTCGACATCTCGCCACCCTCCGCTCCCCACTTCGTCGAGTTGGTGGCGAATACGGTCGATCGATTCGGCAATCGCCCGCTGATCGAGGCACACGACCGCATGACCGAACTGAGTTATGCCCAGGCGTGGGCCTGGGCCGGCTCGGCGGCCGAGTCTTTGCGCCGCGCCGGTGCCGCGCCCGGGCAACGCTTGGTTGTGAGGACCCCGAAGTCCATCGGATCGCTCATCGCCTACCTGGCGGCGCTGCGCCTGGGTGCGGTGTGGGTGCCGGTCGCACCTCAGGCCACTCCCTCCGAGGTGAACTACGTGTTGGAGGACGCCTCGCCGACCCTGGTGATCGACGGAGTCGGGGCCGTCGACGACCTCGTCGGCAGCCGGCCCTGCGCCGACGAGCACCATCCCCCGGCCGTCGACCTCGACGAGCTCGACGGCGACCGACCCTGCGCCATGCTGTACACCTCGGGAACGACCGGCCGACCCAAGGGCGTCCCCATCACCGGCGCTGCGCTCGGCGCCAACACGACGGCGCTGGTCGAAGCCTGGGGCTTCAGCGAACACGACACCCTCGTCCACTCGCTGCCCACCAACCACGCCCACGGATTGTTCGTCGCCCTGGGGTGTGCGCTGGCCTCGGGGGCAACCCTGAGATGGGTCGACCGCTTCGACGCTGCGATCGTGGCGGACCTGCTCCCCGGCGCCTCCTCGTTCATGGGCGTGCCCACCCACTACGTGCGGCTACTCGACGAGCCCGGCTTCGATCGGGGCGCGAGCACCTCGATTCGGTTGTTCACCTCCGGGTCGGCCCCCCTCCCGACCGTGACCTTCGACCGCATCGCCGAGCGGACCGGCATCGAGGTCGTCGAGCGATACGGGATGACCGAGACGCTGATGCTCACCTCCAACCCGCTTGACGGGCCGCGCAGGCCCGGCTCGGTAGGGAAAGCGCTGCCCGGCGTCGAGGTGCGGCTCGGGCCGGCCGACCCGGCCAAGCCAGACCCCGACTCGGTCGTGGGGATGGTCGAGGTGCGCGGCCCGAGCGTGTTCGACGGGTACTGGGGGCGTCCGCCGGACCCGAGCGACCGCACCGCGCCCGCCCACCCCGGCGATGCCGCCTGGTTTCGCACCGGCGATCTGGGGCGCTGGGACGACGACGGTTACCTCTTCCTGGTCGGCCGCTCGTTGGACCTGATCATCTCCGGTGGGCTCAACGTGTACCCGGCCGAGGTGGAAGCGGTGCTCGAACGCCACCCGTCGGTGGTGGAGGTGGCGGTGATCGGCCTCCCCGACGACGAGTGGGGGCAGGTGGTCGCCGCAATTGTCGTGCCATCGCCGGATCATCGTCCGCTCGACGCCCTCGGCGACGAGCTGGTCGAGGCGGCGCGCTCCGAGCTGTCCGCCTACAAGATCCCCCGCCGCCTGCACTGGACCGATGCCCTGCCCCGCAACGCGATGGGCAAGGTGGACAAGGTGTCGCTGCGTGACGCCTTCGGCCGGCCATAGCCGCCCGGCCGGCATCGGACTTGCCCGGCCGACCCGCTGGGGCCTAACCCAGAGTGCATGCGCAAGCTCTCGATCCTCCTCCCCCACAGCCGTGGCACCCGCCACGGCGGATCGGGGGCACCGTGGTCACCTGGGGCTTCCAGCCTGCCCGCCCTCGACGAGTTCCGCGCCCAGGTGGTGTCGGCCGCCGACCTGGGAGACGCTCCGACCAAGCGAAGCATCGAGCGCTTCGACGGCGTGCTGTATCGGGAGCTCGATTACCCCTCGCTCAACGCCGCCGCTCGGCGTCGGGCCCGCTCCTCGGTGCTGATCTTCAACGGTCTGCTGGGCGCATCCGGCCTGAGCGACCCAATGCCCGACCATCGCCTCGGCCCCGGCGATCGCCTGGAGCCGATGGGCCGCCTGGCCTCGTGGTGGAAGCCGCACCTCACGCCGGTGCTCGCCGATCATCTCAAGGGCGCCATCGTGTGGGACCTGCTCCCCCAGGAGCACTCGGCCGCGTGGGACCCCACCGCCGTCGACACCCACCTGCGTATCACCGTGCGTTTCGTCAACGTCGAGGGTGCCACCGTGTCGCACTGGAACAAGCTCTTGAAGGGTGCCCTGGTGCGACACCTGGTCACCAACCGCCTCGTCGAGCCGGAGGCGCTGGTCAGGTTCCGTCACCCGGCGGGCTACCGACTGGACACCGCGGCCTCGACGCTCGACGGGCCCGAGCCCTACGTGGTGTTCCGCGCCGACTTCTGAGTGCCACTTCGCCGGCACCACCCCGCCCCGTGGCACACTGCGCCCATGGGGCACCGATGAGAGCAGCGCTGTTGGAGATCGCCGGGGGGCCGGTGACCATGATCGACGACTTGGAGGTCGCCGGACCCGGCCCGGGGCAGGTCACGGTCGAGGTCGAGTGGTGCGGGCTGTGTCACAGCGACCTGTCGATGCTCGAGGGCAGCCACCCCGCCCCGATGCCGATCGTGCTCGGCCACGAGGTGGGCGGCCGGATCGCCGAGCTGGGCGCCGACGTCACCGGCATCGCCGTGGGCGACCCGGTCGTCGTCACCCCGATCCCGCCGTGCGGGCGCTGCTACCACTGCGTGCGCGACCAGGCCAGCCATTGCGTCAACTCGGCGTCGTTGCTCACCAACGCCCTCCCCGACGGCTCGACCGGCCTGTCGAGGGGTGGCCAGAGCGTCTACCGCGGCCTCGGCGTGGGCGGCTTCGCCCAGCGTGTTCTCACCACCGAGACCGGGGTGGTCCGGGTGCCCGAGGACGTCCCGCTCGAGGTGGCCAGCGTGGTCGGCTGCGCTGTGCAGACCGGGTTGGGTGCGGCGTTCAACACCGCTCGTGTGCGTCCGGGCGACACGGTCGCGGTGCTCGGCCTGGGCGGCATCGGCATGTCGATCGTCGCCGGGGCCCGCATCGCCGGGGCCAACCGGATCGTGGTGTCCGACCCGCAACGCCACCGCCTGGACCTCGCCTCCGACTTTGGCGCCACCGACTTTATCGATCCGAGCAGCGAGGACGTAATCGCCCGTGTGCAGGCGGTCACGGCCGGGATCGGCGTCGACTGCGCCTTCGAGGCAGTCGGCTCGGCCCGGGTGGTCGAAACAGCGCTGGCTGCCACCCGCAACGGTGGCACCACGGTGCTGGTCGGGGCCGGCCCGATCGAGGAGACGATCGAGCTGTCGCCGACGTTTTTCGCCATCTCGGGCAAGCGCCTGATGGGCTGCCTGCTCGGCGGCGTCAACTCGCTGCGCGACATCCCGATCATCTTCGAGCTGTACCGATCGGGCCGCCTCGACCTGGAGTCACTGATCACCGACCGTCGGCCGCTGGCCGAGCTCGACCGGGCCGCAGAGGCGATGAAGGCCGGCGAAGGGCTTCGCACGCTGCTCTCGGTCTAGGGCCGGCGACCCAGCCCCCGCCCGAGCCACAGCCCAGCCGCCGCCGCAGCGATGCCCGCCACCATGGTGGCGAGGCCATAGGCCACCGCTGGGCCGACGCGCCCCTGCCCCAGCCGGGTGTCGAGCTCGACCGCCAGCGTCGAATAGGTAGTGAAGCTGCCGAGCAACCCGACGCCCAGCAACGGGCGAAGGTACCGGTGGCTGCGGAACCGGTCGATCGCCACAGCGGTCAACAGTCCGAGCAGCAGGCTGCCGGAAACGTTGGCGATCAACGTCGCCCAAGGGACGCCAAGATCGTCCGGCGGCACCAACCTGGCCAACCCGAAGCGGGCGAGGGCCCCGAGCGCCCCACCGACCGAGACGGCCAGCAGAACGTCGAATCCGGGCCAGACCTCCCCGCGCGGGCCGTGTCCCGGGCGCTCGAGCAGGTCGGGGTCGACCGACGGGCCGCGTTCGCCGTTTCCGGCTGAGAGATCAGCGGGCATCGCCGGCCAGGGTACCGGCGGGCCGTCCGTCCCACCCGGTGAACCGCCCCCACCCGTAGGATCCCAGCCGTGGTTTGGTTAATGGTTGGGATCGGCGGGGCGCTGGGCGCGCCGATGCGCTTCCTGACCGACCGGTGGATGCAGTGGTGGGCTTTCGGCGACCACGAGTCCCACGCCTGGCCGCTGGGCACGTTGGTGGTCAACCTGGCCGGCGGGTTCATCCTCGGCCTGATCGTCGGGGCGACCCGCGACGGTTCGCTGGGCCCGCTCCCCGCCGCCGCCCTGGGCACCGGCCTGTGCGGGGCGCTCACCACCTTTTCGACCGTCTCGGTCGAGGTGGTGCGCCTGGTCGAGGACGATCGCTGGGCCGGCGCCGCAACGGTGGCCCTCACCAACCTGATCCTCAGCGTCGCGCTGGGCGCCGTCGGGCTGCGGCTGGCTACCGTGCTGTTCTGAACGGCACCCCCTGCGATGAACGGCTAGGCATCACCGGTCTCGTGTCGCCACCGTTCCAGCTGGCGACGGTCGCGCTTGGTTGGTCGGCCCGAGCCACGATCGCGCTGAGCCCAGGCCGCCACCGGACCCGCCCGCTCGGGTCGGTCCTCGGACAGCACCCGGTAGCTGGCCTCGGCCAGCGGCGCGCCGACCCGTTTGGAGCGCAGCTCAAGGACCTCCACCTCGAGACGCCAGGTGCCGCGCCGCACCTCCACCCGGTCGCCAACCACCACCCGGGCCGACGGTTTGGCGGCATCACCGTTGAGACGGACCCGGCCCGCCTTCACCGCCTCGTTGGCAGCGCTGCGAGTTTTTGCCATGCGTACCGCCCACACCCAGGCGTCCAGCCGGGTGGCGCCGTCACTCACCCGTCGCCTGCGTCGATCACGACGGTCGTCTCCGCCCGTTCGACCCAACCGGCCGGCACCGAGCGGTCCCCGGCGAGCAGAGCCGACGCCGCCTGCGCCTTGGCCTGCCCCGGCGCCGCCGACTCGACCCACCACACCCTCGCCCCGGCGGCGTCGAGCACCGGGTAGGTCATCGTCAGGCGCCGATGTCCCTGATAGAGCCCGGTGAGGGCGACCGGGTCGGACCTGACCTCAAGCACCGGATCGCCGGGCACCAACGATGCGGTGTGGCCGTCGGGGCCGAGGCCCAGCTGGACCACATCGAAGCTCGACCCAACACCTGTGGCCCGGGCCAGCCCGGCTCGGGCGGCGTCGAGCCAGCCGCCCGGGTCGACCAGCTCGACCGGCAACAGCTCGACGATCGCCGGGCGCACGGGCAGGGCGTCGAGCAGCCGCTCGACGAGCACCGCGCCGTTGCGGTCGGGCTGATCGAAGTCAACGACGCGCTCGTCCACCTGGGCCACCCCCACCCGGCCCCAGTCGACCACCAGGTCGGGCGACGGCGGATCGGCGGCCAGCGTCACCAGCTCGTCGAACACCGGGCCAACCGTCGATCCGCCCGAGAACGCCACCGAGGCCCAGCCGCGCTCGGCCTGCGCCACAGCGATCAGGCGGGCGGTCACCTGCGCGCACGTCGCTGCGAACTGGTCCGGCGACGTGTACTCGACCTGCACGGTCACACCCGTCCGGCGTCGTCGGGCAGCAGCGGCCGGTGCCATCCACCCTCCGGGGTGGCGTTCAACATCGCCGTCAGCTGATCGGGTCGCAGGTCCTCGTGCAGTTCCGGACCCCAGGTCCCCGGTGCGTACGGCATCACCGGCGGGCCCTCGGCCACCATCGGGTCGACCACCCGCCACGCCTCCTCGACCGCGTCCGCCCGGGCGAACAAGGTCTGGTCGCCCCGCAGCGCGTCGCCGATCAGCCGGGCATAGGCATCCTGGTGGGGTCCGTCGCGGTTGGAGTCGTACTCGTAGCGCAGGTCGACCGGCTGGGACACGATCGATTCGCCGGGGCCCTTCACCGAGACGAGCAGCGACACCCCCTCCCCCGGTTTCATACGGAACCGCAGGTGGTTGGAGTGGGGGCGCAGCGACTGCGGGTCGGCGTAGAACATGCGGGCCGGGTTCTGAAACTCGACGACCACCTCGGTGGCGGTCTCTTCCATGGCCTTGCCGGCCCGGATGAAAAACGGCACGCCCGCCCAGCGCCACGAGTCCACCCAGGCCCGCAGCGCCACGTAGGTCTCCACTTCGGAATCGGGGGCCACGCCGTCGGTGTCCCGATAGCCGTCGTACTGGCCCCGCACAACATCGGCGGGTTCGACGGTTCGCATCGCCCGCATCACCTTCAGCTTCTCCTCGGCCAGTTCGCGGGCGCTCGTGTCGATCGGCGGCTCCATCGCAACGAGTGCGAGCACCTGGAGCAGGTGGTTCTGCACGACGTCCCGGGTAGCGCCCACCTCCTCGTAGAAGCGGCCCCGACCCTCCATGCCGAAGTCCTCGGCCATCGTGATCTGCACGCTGGCGATGTGATGACGGTCCCACGCCGGGTGGAACATGGCATTGGCCATGCGAAACACCAGCAGGTCCAGGGTGGGTTCCTTGCCGAGGAAGTGGTCGATGCGAAACACCTGGTCGTCGGAGTAATGGGCGAGCAGCGTGGCGTTGAGCTCTTGAGCGCTGGCCAGGTCGCGACCGAACGGCTTCTCGACCACCACCCGGCCGGAGTCGTTGGCGCCGATGCGGGCCAGGCCCAGGATCACGGTCTCGAACATCGACGGAGGGATGGCCAGATACGCCAGCGGCGCTTCGGCGCCGTCGAGCGCCTCGCCCACCCGGTCGAAGATACCGTCGTCGCCGTAATCGCCCGACACATAGCTCAACCGGTCGACGATCGCCCCGAGGGCGGCCGGGTCGAGCTGGCCGTCGACCTCCTCGTCGAGCGAGCTGCGCACCCGGTCACGCAGATCGTCGACGCTCCAGTCGCTGCTGGCCACCCCGACGATCGGCACGTCCAGCCGGCCGGCGAGCGCCAGGTCGTACAGCGCGGGAAACACCTTCTTGCGGGCCAGGTCGCCGGTGGGGCCAAACAAGATGATGGCGTCGGAGTGAGCGGCGTCGCCGGCGCAGGTCAGGCCTCCGGGGGCCGGGCGGGCGCTCACGTTCCCGCCCCGCCGGTCGAGCCGTCGGCCGGCTTCTCGTGGTGGCCGCCAAACTGGTAGCGCATCGCCGACAGGACCTTGTTGGCGAAGTCGTCGTTTCCACGGCTGGCAAAACGTTCATACAACGCAGCCGACAACACCGGTGCCGGCACCCCGGCCTCAACCGCTGCGAGCACGGTCCAGCGCCCCTCGCCCGAGTCGGACACCCGGCCGGCGAAGCCGTCGAGCGTCGGCGCCTCGACCAGCGAGGCGGCGGTCAGGTCGAGCAGCCAGGAGGGAATCACGCTGCCCCGCCGCCACAGCTCGGCAATCTCGGGAATGTCGAGCTCGAATCGGTAGGCATCCGGGTCCCGCAGCGGGGTGGTTTCGGCGTCGACGTCGACCTGCTCGGCCCCGACGTTGGCGTGGTGCAACAGGTTGAAGCCCTCGGCGTAGGCGGCCATCAGGCCGTACTCGATGCCGTTGTGCACCATCTTGACGAAGTGTCCGGCGCCGGAGGGCCCGCAGTGGAGGTACCCCTGTTCGGCCGTGCTCGGTTCGCCGGTTCGCCCCGGGGTGCGCTCGGCGGCATCGATCCCGGGCGCCAGCGCGGCGAGGACCGGCTCGACGTGGGCGACCGCTTCGTCATCACCGCCCACCATCAGGCAGTAGCCCCGATCGGCGCCGAAGACGCCGCCGGACGTGCCAGCGTCCAAGTACGCAATGCCCGACTCCGCCAGCCGCGCCGCCCGGGCCATGTCGTCGCGGTAGTAGCTGTTGCCGCCGTCGATCACGATGTCGCCCCGCTCGAGCAGCGGCGACAACTCATCGACGACGGCGCCGACCACCGCAGCGGGAACCATCACCCACACCACGCGGCGCGGCGTCAGCGCCGCGGCAAACTCCGACAGCGATGCCGCCGGGGTGGCGCCGTCGGTAGCCAGCCCCGCCACCGGTTCGGGGTTCGGATCGTAGACCACGCAGTCGTGACCGGCCCCCATCAGGCGGTGCACCATCGCTGCGCCCATTCGGCCGAGGCCGATCATTCCGATTTGCATCAATCCCCCCACGAGTTCGCTCGTTGTCCTCCTTCAGGTCTACTCCCCGGACGCGGGGGGAGCGACGCCACCGAACACCTGCAGGTCCGCCTGATTGGCCGTCACCCGCTGATCGAAGCTGATCACCCAGTACTGACCGATGTGGGCCTCGTCGGTCACTGTGGCGCCCGAGGAGTCGGCCCAGGTGCGGAGACGCTTGGGGTTGTCGGGCGGGCCGCCGGCCAGCACGAAGGTGGTTTCGGGCACGGCGGCGGCCAGCCGCTCGAAGTCCTCCACCCGAGGAGACCCGAACGACGACGCCACGATCTCGCCTCCGGACAGAAAGGTGATCTGCATTCCGGCGGAATCGGTGGTGACCACATCGATGCCGCGACGCTCGAGGTAGTGCACCACACGGTCGATGCCCGGCGAGGCAATGAAGAAGTTGGGCGTTGGTTCGTTGGCCAGCTCGTCCATGCCGACCAGCCCCCATGCGGTCAGCGCGGCCGCCATGGTGAGCACCCCGGCGGCGGCCCAGGCGGCCCGACTCGGCGACCGGTCGGGCACGAGCACCGCCAGGATGACCGCGACGACGGGCATCAGCGGGTACAGGTACCGAGGAGCGCCGGGGCTGAGCGCCAAGACCAGGTTGAGCGGGGCGGTCACCCCGACGATCACGACAATGCCGGGCAGCAACCAACCGACCGCCTCGCGCGTTCGGAGCCAGGCGATGACGACGACGAGCCCGAGAATCAGCGCTGCCAGCCACCACGGGACCAGGTTTCGGCTCAGGTCCCACGGCGTGGCGGTTCCGGTCAGCATGCCGAGGCTGCGCAGCCAGCCCGAGGCCCCCTCGAGCCAGTCCCACCCCTCCGCCCGCCCCCCGCTCAGCGATTCCCAGCCGTTGACCGCGTTCCAACCCAACCAGGGCGCCGCCCCCAGCGCCGCCGGGATGACCAGCCACGCCACCCTCCGCCGAGCATCTGGGCTCTCGATCAGCGCCCAACCACCCGAGGCGAGGGCGATCGGCGCCAGCAGCGGCGTCGTCCACCAGCCGAGACCGGCGACCAGCCCCAACACCACCAGGTCGGCCGTCGCGGTGCCCTCCTGAACCACCCGAAGGGCGAAGAGCAGCGTCAGCGCCGCCAGCACGATGGCGATGCCGTAGAAGCCGCGCTGCTTGGTCGAGTTCCACACCATGCCCGCCGGGAAGATCCACAGCAGACATGGCGCCAGGAACCGTGCCAGCCGGTCGTCGGTGACCCGACGGGCGATACGCCACGTCAGCACCACCGCCACCGCGTGTAGCGCCAACGGCACCAGCTTCATCATGGCGACGTTGACGCCACCAACAACGAACGCAGCCGCGACCATCGCCACCTCGAGCGTTCCCCCATAGGGCTGGTTGAGGAAGAACACCTGGAGATGGCCGTCCAGGAACTGCTGGGCCTGGATCCCGACGGTGGCCGCGTCCAGGTCGGGGGTGCCCATCGGACCGGAGATCACCCAGGCGCGAGCGATCACCCCAAACGTCGCCACGATCAACCCCACCCACGCCAGCGGTTCCCCGGCCAGCTCCGCCAGCCGCGCCATCGACCCTGTGGCCGGGCGCTCGTCGGGCCCAGCTTGGGCATCTGAGGGGGTCACTCGGGCAGGATAACGAGACGATGAACGAATTTCTCGCTTCCGTGAGCCCGGCACCTTCGGGGTCGTCGGACCTCGACGTCACCCGGGCACAGCTGCGGGCAACGCTGGTCGGACGCAAGGGGGCGACCGACGACCGCGACCGCATCCTGGCGTTTCTCGACGATCACCCGGACGCCGCCCACCGCAGCTGCGCGCCGGGCCATCTGACCGGTTCTGCGGTTATCGTCGACGCCACCGGCACCCGGGCGCTGCTGATGCTCCACGCCAAGGTCGGCCGCTGGCTGCAGATGGGCGGTCACGCCGATGGCGACTGCGACCTGGCCGGCGTCGCCCTGCGGGAGGCCACCGAAGAGTGCGGCATCGAGGGGCTCACCCTGTACGCACCGGCGATCGACGTCGACGCCCATACGGTCTCGGGCCGCCGCAACGAGCCCGCCCACGATCATCTCGACCTGCGGTTTCTCGTCGTCGCACCGCCCGGCGCCGTCGAGGTGGGCAACGAGGAGAGCGATGCGCTCGCCTGGGTCAGCGTCGACGAGCTCGACTCACTCGACCCCGCCATCGACGACCTGACCGGCTGGCTCGTGCGCCGGGCGATCGCGCTCACCCCGGTCTGAGGCCCCCTCGAGCTCCTCGTCGTCGGCGAACAGGTGTGCCCAACACGCCGGATCGCCACCCTCATCTGTGAACTCGTTACCTGTGGCGGCACCCTCGGTCATGGGATCAACCTACGCTCGGGCCATGACGCAACGCAGCGACGCCCCGGCGGTTCCCCTCGATGTGGGTGCGGCCCTCCCGACGATGGCGCGAGGCTGGTCCCGGTCGACGCTGGTCGACTGGTGCGATCTGATCGACGACGGGCCATTCTCCTCGATCAGCTGCGGCGAACGGATCACCTTCCACAACACCGAGATGCTGACGACGATGGGCGCCGCGGCCGGCCGCTGCGACCGGGTGCGCGTGCTGTTGAACCTGGCGGTCGGCCCCTGGCATCACACCGCATTGCTGGCCAAGCAGGTGGCAACCCTGGACGTGATCACCGACGGACGCGTCGAGCTGGGCCTCGGCGTCGGTGGGCGCCCCCAGGACTTCGAGGCGCTCGGTGTGGACTGGTCGTACCGCCACCAGCGCCTCGACGACCAGGTGGCCGAGCTACGGCGCTGGTGGGCCGGCGACTCGGTGCTCGACGGCGCTCCGCCGCTCGGCCCTCCGCCGGTGCAGCCGGGCGGCCCGCCGTTGTACTCGGGAGCGATGGGGCCCAAGGCCACCGCGCGGGCGGCGCGCTGGGCCGACGGCATCAGCTGGTTCGACCTCAGCCTGGATGCGACCGAGGTGACCGCGGCGGCCGGGCGTGCCGCCGACGCTTGGGCCGACGCCGGACGGAAGGGCCGACCCCATCTGAAGGTGGCCTGCTTCGTCGCCCTCGGGGAAGGGTCCACCCCGACGCTGCGCAGCTTCACCGAGAACTACCTGGCGATCTTCGGGCGGCGCTTCGCCGCCGACACCGCCGCCACCGCCACCCTCGATGACCCCTCAGCGTTGACCGACGCGTTGCTCGGCCTGGCCGACACCGGTGTGGTCGACGAGGTCATCCTGGTGCCCGCCACGGTCGACCCACGCTGTGGTGAGCTGATGGCCAACGTCGTCGGGGCGCTGGCCCCCGCCCGATGACGCCATCGGAGCTCGATCCTGCCGCCCTCCGCCAGCGCAAGCGGCTGATGATCGCCTTCTGGCTGATCGCGGTCTTCTTCGTCGTCGAACTGGTCGCCGGCGTGCTGACCGGGTCGAGTGCCCTGCTGGCCGACTCGGGGCACATGCTCGCCGACGTCGTCGGCATGGGCATGTCGCTGGCCGCCATCCAGCTCGCCTCCCGGCGGGACCTGAGAGCGATCGTGCGCCACCTCCCCAGCACGAAGGCCTCCAGGCCCTATCGCCTCCGCATCCTGATCGGGGTCATCGCGTCGGCGCTGCTGCTGGCGATGGCGATGTACGTCGTCGCGCGGGCGGTCATCGAGCTGACCGGCGAAGCGACGGTGCGCGGCCTGCCGATGCTGATCGTCGCCCTGGTGGGCCTGACGGTCAACATCGTCGCGTTCTACCTGCTGCGGGATCCCACCCAGGGGTCGCTCCGGCTGAGTAGCGCCTACCTGGAGGTGCTTGCCGACACGATCGGTTCGGTCGGGGTCATCGTCGCCGCGGTCGTGCTCGAGGTCACCGGCTGGAGCTGGGTTGACCCGATCATCGGCATCGGCCTGGCCTTGTGGTTGTTGCCGAGGGGATTTCGCCTTGGCCGCCAGGGCGTGCGCATCCTCCGCCAGGCCGCCCCGCCCGACCTGGACCTCGTCGGTCTGGAGGCGGCGCTCCGCCGCATCGACGGGGTACTCGACGTGCTCGACCTTGACGTCTGGACCCTCAGCGCCGACCTCGATGCCGCATCCGCCCGGCTGGGCGTCACCCGGGACACCGATCGGCACGCAGTGCTGGAGCGCGCCCAGGAGCTCTTTGAGCGTCACTGCGACATCTCCCACGGCACGCTGCTCGTCGAGGCCGACGGCGACCCGGTCCCATCCGAGGTCACCTGGTAACGACGAGCGCCCTACGATCGCCACCATGTTCCCCCGCACGAGCGCCACGTCACTGCCGAAGCGGCTTGCCTGCGGGCTGGCCGTCGTTGCGCTTGTCGCCGTCGGATGCAGTGACGAGTCATCCGAGACGAGCACCCCCGACCGCTCCGGGCCTGCGGACACGACCACCCCGGCTGCCCTCGAGCGCTACGCCGACTACACCCCGGAGCAGTACGCGGGTACCGACAACTGGTTGTGCCATCCCGATGCGGATGACCTGTGCGACGACGACCTGGACGCCACCGAGGTCAAGGCGGACGGGTCCACCCGAGAGCTGCCGTGGACGGCGGACCCCGACGCACCGATCGACTGCTTCTACGTCTACCCGACGATCAGCCGGGACGCTGGCCTCAACAGCGACCTCGACGCCTCACCCGACCAGGAGGGCTACGCCGCCCGCAACCAGGTGGCCCGGTTGGGCGAGCAGTGCCGGGTGTTCGCCCCGGTATACCAGCAGGTCACGCTGGCCGGAATCGGCGGTGCGGCGACGCCAGAGGCTCGCGACACCGCCTACGGTGACGTGCTCGACGCCTGGAAGAGCTACATGGCGGAGGCCAACGACGGCCGCGGCGTGGTGTTGATCGGCCACTCGCAAGGCTCCAGCCTGCTCAAGCGTTTGATCGCCGAGGAGATCGACCCCAACGACGACGTCCGGGAACGCCTGGTGTCCGCCTACCTGCCCGGCGCCGCAGTCAACGTGCCCGAGGGCCAGGACGTCGGTGGCGACTTCGACAACGTGGCGCCGTGTTCCTCGCCTGAGGACACCGGCTGCTTCCTCAGCTGGGCCAGCTACCGCTCGACCGCTCCCCCGCCGGACAACGCCATCTTCGGGCGTACTGCCGAGGACGCCATGAGGGCGGCGTGCATCAACCCGGCCGCCTTGTCCGCCGGGCTGTCGAGCGGGTCGGCGGAACTCAGCGGGTTCTTCCCCGCCAACCGGGGTGGCACGATCCTGGCGGGCAGCGACGGAGCGCCGCCTGATCCGACCGTCGAGAACTCCTGGGTCGACCCCGAGGTAGCGGTGGTCGACACCCCCTACGTCACCCTTCCCGGCCTCACCTCGGGTGAGTGCACCGGCGACGATCGCACCGACTGGCTCGAGGTCACGGTCAACGGAGACCCCGCCGACCCTCGGGCCGACGACATCGGCGGCGATCTCAGCCCCGAGTGGGGCCTTCACCTGCTCGACCTCAGCCTGGTGATGGGCGACATTCAGGCCCTGGTCACCGCTCAGACCAAAGCCTATGTCCAGTGAACAAGGCCTTCCTCAGTTGAACCTGTTCGTGATCGAGCACGAACCCGACGCGTCGGTCGGGCGGCTGGCGCCGCACCTGGCCGCCCACCAGGTCACGATGGTCCGGCCTGCCGGCGGCGACGCGTTGCCGCCGACCGCCGGTATCGACGGTGTGATCGTGCTCGGCGGATCGATGGGCGCCTACGAGGTCGACGGGCATCCCTGGCTCGTCGACGAGAAGGCCTGGATCGCCCAGGTGGCCAGCGACGACGTGCCGATGCTGGGTATCTGCCTGGGGGCCCAGCTGCTCGCCGACGCCACCGGGGGTCGTGCCTTCCGCTCCGAACGCCGGGTGGAGGCCGGCGTGTACCGGCTGCACCCGACCGAGGCCGGACGGCGGGACGCGGTGATGCCCCACGCCGGGGACGCGGTGTTCGCCGTCCACGGCGACACCTTCGAGTTGCCACCGGATGCCACCCTCCTCGCCAGCTCGGACGACTACATCCAGGCCTTCCGCGTCGGTTCCGCCCTCGGCGTGCAGTTCCATCCCGAGACCGACGCGAACACCGCCGTCGCATGGGCCCAGTCGCTCGTCGCGCCGGTACTCGAACGGGCCGACGTGACGCTCGAGCACTTCACCGACGAGTTGCGCGAGTCAGAGGCCGACCTCGACGCATCGTCCCACCGCTTCTTCGATGCCTGGATCGACACGCTGGGGAGCACTCCCGAAAACGCGCCAGACTAGGGCCTCCGAAACTCCCCGAGGAGAGCGCCGCGTGAAGATCGACTATTGGTTTGACCCCATCTGCCCGTGGTGCTGGCTGACCTCGCGGTGGGTCGCCACCGTGGCCGCCGAGCGGGACCTGGACGTCACGTGGCGCCCGATCAGCCTGTTCCTCAAGAACGCCCCCGAACCCGACGATGAGTTTTATGAGTCCACCCTGTGGAGCCGCAACCTGCTGCGCGTCGTCGAAGCGGTGCGCGAGGCCGGCCACGAGGACCGCATCGGCGAGCTGTACACCCGCTTCGGCACCCACATCCATCACGAGGACGACCACGACTTTCACGTCGCCGACGACCTCGAGGCGCTGGGTTTGGACCCGAAGCTGGCCGGGGCCCAGGACGACGACCGCTTCGATCAGGTGATCCAGGCGGCAATGGACGAGGGCCTGGCCCTGACCGGCGGGAACGTCGGCACGCCGCTGATGGCCCTCGACGGCACCGACGGGCAACGTGTCGGGCTGTTCGGCCCGGTGATCTCGCGGGTGCCGACCGGCGACGGGGCGGTGGCAGCCTGGGACGCGTTCGTCACGCTGGCCCAAACCCTCGGCTTCTGGGAGACCAAGCGGGACCGCTCCGAGGGACCCCAGTTCGAGAGCGTGCCCACCGAGGTGCTCGCCGGAATCAGCTGAGGGCTGGGCTAACTCAGCGCGGTGGCCACCGAGCCAAAATAGTCGACGTGGGCCTCGGTCGAGTCGAGCCCCAGGCCCATCGTGACGATCGCCGCGTGGCTGCCACCCTGATCGCGCCACTGCCCCACCTTGGCCGCCACGTCGGCGGGCCCCTTGTTCGACAGGATCAGGTACTCGGCGCCGAAGCCCTCGAGCGGTCGTCCGGCCTCGGCGAGCAGCTCCTTCAACCGGGCCCATTGCTCGGCCACGTGGATGCGGGGACCACCGAAGATGAAGCCGTCACCGAGGCGCACCGCCCGGCGCAGCGACGCCGCTCCGAACCCGCCGACCCACACCGGCGGCGACATGGACGGCCGGGGCACGATGCCGGCCCGCTCCACCCGGTCGAAGCGGCCCGCAAAGCTCACGGTCGGCTCGGTCCAGTAGCGGCGCAACAGCTCGATCTGTTCGTTGGCACGCTGGCCGCGGGTGGCGAAGTCCTCGCCCAGCGCCTCGTACTCCACCCAGTTCCAGCCCACACCGACGCCGAGGCGAAGCCGGTTGCCCGACAGCACGGCCAGGTCGGCCGCCTGCTTGGCGACCAGCGCGGTCTGGCGCTGGGGCAGGATCAGCACCCCGGATGCAAACTCGAGGGTGTCGCTGCGACCGGCCAGGTAGGCGAACAACACGAACGGGTCGTGAAACGGATCGTTCTCGTCGTAGGGGCCGGTCAGCTCCGGCTGCCGGTCGGCCTGTTCGGCCCCGAGCACGTGGTCGTAGGCGACCAGGTGGCGGTACCCCTGGGCCTCGATGGCGTCGCCGATCGCCCGCACTGCGTCGGCCTCGCCGCCCAACTCGATCTGGGGGTACACCACCCCCACCTGAATACCGGCGTCGATCATCGTGCATCCGCCGAGTACACCGGCAGGTCCAGCATGGTCACCAGCCCCGGCTCGGCAGCGACGACCGCCGGCACGGCGTTGAGCACGTGCATGGCGGTCGCCAGGCACCCGGCGTAGTTGTGGTCGCCGTTGGGCGAGCTCAGCTCCAGCTCGAGGTGCGCGTTGGGGTCGCCTGAGATGTCGATGCGGTAGCCCGACCCCTGGGGCCAGTCGGGTCGGTCCTCATCCAGCAGCCGGGTGACGTGCTCGAGCACGATCCGCTCGACGCCGTCGACCATGCCGATCACCTCGAAGCGCATGCCGGACAGGCCGCCCTTCGGCACGGTGCCCGAGGCGATCTCGATGTCCTCGTCGGCGTAGATCACCTCGTGGCGCTCGACGATGTCGTCGAGTCTCAGCCCGATCGACCGGGCGACCAGTGAGACGACCGGACCCCAGGCCAGCGCCGTCGAACCCGGGGCCAACAGGATCGATTCGGACTCTGAGCTTCGCCCGAAGCCCATGATGTCGAACATGGTGAAGGGGTTGTCCCAGGTGGCGTAGTTGACGATCTCGGTCATGCGCGCCGAGTCGACCCGGCTGCACAGTGCCAGGGCGCCGACCGTGATGCCGACGTTGCCGTAGCCGGGGTCGATGCCGGAGGTGTACAGCGTGGCCCCACCCTCGACGGCGGCGGCCCGCAGCCGGTCGGCCACGCCGGGGCCGGCGAGCTCCGGGGCCAGCAGCGGCACGAACGAGGTGTTGACCACGTTCTTGCCCAGGGCCAGCATGCGCTCCAGATCGTCGATCACGCCGTCGGGCCGCAGGTCGCTGTTGGCGGTGTAGCAGACCACATCGGCGTCGGAGGCGAGTAACTCGTCGGCGTCCCGGGTGGCGATCACCCCGGTGGGGTCGATGCCGACCAGCTCACCGGCGTCGACGCCCTCCTTGGCCTCGGAGTGCACCCACAGCCCGGCCAGCTCGAGCTGCGGGTGGGCGACGATGCCCCGCACCGCGTGTTCGCCCACCGTGCCGGTGGCCCACTGGATCACCTTGATCGTCATCAGCTCTCCTCCAGCAGCACCAGCGGGATCCGCCGGTCGGTCGATGCCTGATAGTCGTCGTAGGCGGGCCACACCTCGGTGGCCCGAGACCACCAGGTGTCCTTGTCGTCGCCGTCGAGCTCCCGGGCGACCAGGTCGTGCACGTCGGGTCCGTCCTGAACGGTCACGGCCGACCCGTCGGCCAGGTTGTGGTACCAGGCCGGGTGTTGCGGCGCCCCGCCCATCGAGGCGATCACGACGTACGCTCCGTCGTGTTCCACCCGGATCAGCGGGGTCTTGCGCAGGTTGCCCGAGCGGTTGCCGACCGTGGTGAGGATGATGCACGGCGCGCCTTGCAGCTCGCCTCCCTCGACCCCACCGGTCGCTTCGTACTGGGCGACCTGCGTGGCGATCGGCTCCCAAGGGCTGGGCACGTACGTTCCGGTGAGTGGCATGTCCACACGGTACGCGAACTACCGCCCCGGCGCCGCGCCGTCGACGCCACGATGCCAGCGCCGCCACGTCACCCCGAATGCGCCGTCGAAGCTGCGGTGCGCCGCCCGCAGCTCGGCCCCCGGCCAGTCCGCCGGGCACAGCTCGGCCGGCAGCAGCGGGTCGCCGCCCAGGTGCCGCAGCGCATCGGCGGAGGCGACGAACGCAGCGGGTAAGGCATCGAGGTCCTCGGCCACGAGGCGAGGGGCCAGGCCGTCCAGCCCGGTGATCAGCTCGCTGGCGGTGGCGGCCCAGCCGTCGAGGTCCCACAGGCGGGCCGCCAGCTCACGCCCATCCTCCTCCCAAACCGGCATGGCCCCACGAAACCAGCGGTGCGGGGCGGTGAGCACTGGGTCGACCTCGAGCGACCGGGAGTCGCCCAGGTTGTCCGGCCGACACCACACACCGTCGCGCAGCTCGGCCAGCCGCGCCCGGCCCGCGGCGGTTCGAAAGGCGGCCCGGTCGACCGGCGAGCGGCGGCCGGACTCGACGATGACCAGCACCCATGCGCCCTTCCATGCAACGGTGCCGCCCCGACGCGACCGGTCCTGGCGGGCGCGGCGGTCGACCAGTGGTCCCGCCAGCCGGTAGCCGTCGCCGTCGGGGGCCACCTCTCCGGCAGCCACCATTCGGGACAGGGCGGTGCGGGTGGCGCTTTCGCCCACACCGAACAGCTCCCCCGAGCGCACCAGCACCCGGGTGGACAGTCGCGGTGGGGTGACGCCGAGCAGGGTCGACGCCAGCACCGAGCGGGCGGTGAGCGGCCTCGGCCTTTCCAGGGTGTCACGTGTTGGCGTCATGTGTCGTCGAAGCGTAACATCACGGCCGTGGCCGTCACCGCTGCACCCATCAACGACCCCACCCGCCAAACGCTGGTTCCACCCGCCTCCGCGCTGCCCGACGTGCTGCCGACCGAGGTGCTGACCGCATCGGGCAAGGCCAAGGCACCCCTGCGCGACGACCTGCGGCGCATCGCCTCATACCGCAACGTCGGCACCGTGCTCGGCCTGTGGGCCGCCATCGCTGGTGCCTGGGCGCTGGCATTCCGCTGGGGCCAGCCGGTCGGCTACGCCGCCCTGTTCGTGTGGATGGGGCCGATGTTCGCCCGCCTGGCGATACTGGCCCACGAGGCGGCCCACCGACTGCTGTTCCGCAATCGACGGGCCAACGACCTCGTCGGCCGCTGGCTACTCGCCAGCCCCGCGTTCGTGCCGTTCGAGCTGTACCGGCGCAGCCACTTCGCCCACCACCGCGAGGAGTTTGGCCCCGGTGAGCCCGACACGGCGCTGTACTCGGGCTACCCGATCACCAAGGCGTCCTGGCGACGCAAGCTCACCCGGGATGCCCTGGGCAGCTCGGGGTGGAAAAACCTCAAGCCGCTGCTCACCTCGCTGCGCAGCGCCCAGGGCCGCCGCATCGGCGGCACGATTCTGGCCGTCCAGGCGGTGATCTGGGTGGCGACCGCCCTGGCGACCGGCGCCTGGTGGGCCTACCCGGTGCTGTGGCTGGCGCCGTGGATGACCGTGTGGAGGGTGCTCAACCGGCTGCGGGCCATCGCCGAACACGGGGGCATGGAGCGCTCCAAGGACCGGCGCCGCACCACCCACCACGTCGGCCAGAGCCGGCTGGCCAGCTGCTGGGTGGTGCCTTACAACACCGGCTGGCACCTGGCGCACCACACCGACATGGGCGTGCCGTGGCGCAACCTGCCCCACTTCCACGCCGAGCTGGTGGCCGCCGGTTGGGTGACCCCCGAGGCGCCCTACCCCACCTACCGGGCCTTCTGGCGGGCGGCCAGCTCGGGCTGACGCCCTACTCGCTGGAGACGGCCTCGAGCACGTCCATCTTGGCGGCGCGCCGCGCCGGCCGCAGCGCCGCCAGCACACCGGCCATCGCCGACAGCACCGTGATGACCTGCAACCGCACCGGCGCTGGATCGAAGGCGCTGAAACCCTGGTCGCGCAGGCTGGCCATCATGGCGCCGGCCACCACCAGGCCGATCAGCAGCCCCAGCACCGTACCCAGCACGGCGATGATCACCGACTCCCAGCGGATCATCGAGCGCACTTGGGAGCGCACCATGCCCACCGCCCGCAACAGCCCTACCTCGCGGGTGCGCTCGAAGATCGACAGCGCCAGCGTGTTGGCGATGCCCAACAGGGCGATGAACACGGCCAGGGCCAGGAACACGTACAACATGTTCAAGAAGATGTCGATCTGCGCGGTCTGGCTCTTGACGAACGCCGACAGGTCGTTCACCTCGGCCCCCGGGAAGTCGCCCAGGACGCCCTCGATCTCGGACTTCACCTTGCCGACCGACGCGCCGTCGGCCACCTGGACGGTGATCTGAAAGTCCTTGGGCGTCTCGGTGATCCGATCGAAACCTTTCAGCGACACGACCGTGCCGGCCAGCGTGTCGGCGTTCTCGAAGATCAGCCCCACCGTGTACTTCTGGGGGCCCGAGTCCGGGCCGGTGAACGTGACCGTGTCGCCCAGCTTCCAGCTGTTTCGCTTGGCGGCGGCAGCCGACACGGCCACCTGGTCGGCGGACAGGTCGGTCGTCCCCGACGTCGTGCCCAGGTCGACCGCCTTCGACAGCGCGGCGAGGTCGGCACCGATCACGATCGACCCGCCGGACTCGCCGTCGAGCTGGCCGAAACCGAACCTGATCGGCGAGGCCAGCTTCACGCCCGGCAACTTGGCGATCTGCTCGCCGTAGCTGGGCGGCAGGCCACCGGTCGGGTCGAACTGGCTGGCGGTCACGACCAGGTCGCCGATCACCTGCTTCTCGACGGTTTTGGTCACCGAGGTTTTGGTCGATGCCCCGAGCACGGTGACGAACCCGACGATCGACACGCCCATCACCAGCGCCAACGCCGTCGTGGCGGTGCGAGCCGGGTTGCGCATCGAGTTCTGACGGGCCAGCGATCCGGTGATCCCCCGCAGTCGGGCCGCTGGGGCTCCGATCAGTCGCGCCGCGGGCACGGCGATACGTGGCCCCAGCACCACCGCAGCCACCAGGATCGTTCCGGCGCCGAAGCCAACCAGCAACGGGGCGGTAGCGACGGCCCCCCACACCAACAGCGCCGCCCCCGCTGCGGTCAGCACCAGGCCGACGATCAGCCGAACCTTGCTCGAGCCGCTGTCGTCATGGGAGGCCGAACGCAGCGCCTCCATCGGCGACACCCGCGCCGCCCGGCGGGCGGGCAACAACGCTGCGCCGATCGTGACGCCCACGCCGACGACGAAAGCGACGACGATGGTCGACACGGTGACGACGTTGGGCCCCGAGGGCAGCTCGATGCCCAACCCGGCCAACAGGGAGCGCATGCCGCTGGCCAGCAGCACGCCCAGCCCGAGCCCCACCAGCGCCGAGATCACCCCAACGACCGCCGCCTCGATCGCGACGGTGCCCAGCACTTGGCTGCGCACGGCACCGATCGCACGCATCAGGCCCAGCTCCTGGGTGCGCTGTGCGATCAGGATCGAAAAGGAGTTGTAGATCAGGAAGGCACCGACGACCACTGCGACCACGGCAAAGACCAACAGGAAGGTCTGGAAGAACCCCAGGCCCTGGCGAATCGCGCTCTGGGTCTCCTCGTTGAAGGCCGTGCCGGTGATCGCCTCATAGTCCTTGGGCAACATCCGGTTGATGTCGTTCGTCACCTGCTGCTCGGAGACACCGTCGACGGCCGACACCTGGATGGAAAAGAAGTTGTCGCCGTAGTCGGACAGCTCCTGGGCGGTTTTCAGGTCGGTCAGCACCGCTGCGGCGCCGGCCAGGTTGTTCTCGTTGCCGAACGTCGCCAATCCGACGACGGTCATCGTGCGCGGCGCTGCCGCCGCGAACACCTGCACCTCATCGCCGATCGAGACCTTGGCTTCGGTGGCGGTGGTGACGTCGAGCACCACCTCGGTCGGGCCAGAAGGCTTCTTGCCCTTGTTCAACTTCCAGGTGGCGAAGTTGGGATTATCGGAGAAGTTCTGCAGCAGTGTCGGGGGCCCGAACCCCGGCTTGAGCGCATCGCCCTTCATGTCGGTCGCCTGCGCCTGGAACTGGATGAAGCCCTCGGCAGATTTCACCGAGTCCAGCGCTGCCACCTGCTTCTCCAGCTCCGCGGGGACACGGTTGCGCTCGCTGGGGCCGAACGGGTTCTGCACCTCGTTGGCGCCTCGCACCAGCGAGTCGGTGCCCTCGGTGATCTGGTCGAAGAGCTCGTCGAAGACCTTGCCGATCGTGTCGGTCAGCACCAACGTGCCGGTGGTGAACGCCACGCCCAGCGCCACCGCCAGCGCTGTCGTGAACAGTCGCAGCTTGCGGGACCACAGCCCGGCTCGGATCAACTTCCACATGGCGGCGCTCCAGGAGGGAAAGCGACCAGCGTACCGAGCCACCCACCCCCGGTAGGTTGTACCGATGGTGACCGCCACGTCCTCGCTCTCATTCCCCGGTTCGTCCCGTTCGTTTGCCCCGCTCGGGGTAGGCACGTGGGCGTGGGGCGACAAGTCCACATGGGGCATGGGCGGCTACGACACCGGGATCAGCGAGGCGACGATCGCCGAGGCGTTCGATGCCTCGCTCGAGGCCGGCGTCACCCTGTTCGACACGGCCGAGGTGTACGGCGACGGCGAGAGCGAACGCATCATCGGCCGCCTGCTCAAGGGCGATCCCGCCCGGCGGGAGCGGGCGCTCATTGCCACCAAGTTCATGCCCGCGCCGTGGAAGCTCAACGTGCGCACTGCCCTCCGTTCAGCACTGGAGGCCTCGCTGGAGCGGCTGGGGGTGGACCGGGTCGACCTGTACCAGCTGCACGGACCGGTCAGCCTGCGCTCGCACTCCGCCCTGGCCGACGCGCTGGCCGAGGTGGTCGAGGCCAAGCTGTGCGACGCGGTGGGCGTCTCCAACTACTCGATCGGTGAGATGGGCTCGATCCACGCCCAGCTCGCCGCCCGGGGCGTCCCGCTGTCCTCGAACCAGATCGAGTACTCGCTGCTGCGCCGCCGGCCGGAGACCACCGGGCTGATCGAGGCCTGCCGCCGGCTGGGCGTCGTCCCGCTGGCCTACTCCCCGATCGGTCAGGGACGCCTCACCGGCAAGTATTCCGCCGCCAACCCTCCCCCCAAGGAGCGCACCTTCTCGGCCCATCCGATGGAACAGGTCGACCGGATCACCGCCGAGCTCGCCCGCATCGGCGAGCCCCACGACCGCACCCCCGCCCAGGTGTCGCTGGCGTGGCTGATCGCCAAGGGCGCCGTGCCCATCCCGGGCGCCAAGAACGCCGAGCAGGCGTCCCAGAACGCCGGCGCCCTCGGTTGGAGCCTCACCCCCGAGGAACTCGAGGTGCTCGACGGCCTGGCGCTGTCGGGCCAGCGCACGATCAGCCAGCGCATCTGGCAGCACGGCTGACCCACGTTCCCATTTGTTCAAGACCGGACGGGTGGCCCAGCCGTAGGTTGGGATCATGACCCGATCACCGATCGTTCTGCCCCCCGGCGCCGGGCGCCGCTACGACATGGGTGGGATCGCCGCCACGTTCGTCGCCGACGGGGCAGAGACCAACGGCGCCTACTCGATCTCGACGTGGCGCCTCGATCCCCACACGACCGGCCCCGGCGCCCATCATCACCCAGAGGACGACGTCTTCCTCGTCACCGAGGGCACGATGAGCTTCTTGATCGACGACCGTTGGGACGACGCTCCGGTGGGCACGTTCGTGCTCGTGCCCGGCGGCACGACCCACGACTTCGAGAACCGCAGCGATGCGCCGGCCGCCGTGTTCACCATCGCTACGCCCGGCAACTTCGAGCGGTCGATGCCCGCCATCGTCGACTGGTTTCGTGACCATCCCCCAGGGGCGGCGCCTCAGCCGGACGGCACAAACTTGTAGCCCACCCCGCGCACGGTGATGATCCGTTCGGGAGCGGACGGTTCCGCCTCCACGCGGGAGCGCAGACGCTTGATGTGGACGTCGAGGGTTTTGGTGTCGCCCACGTAATCGCCGCCCCACACCCGGTCGATCAGCGTGGCCCTTGGCAGCACTCGTCCGGGGTTCTCCATCAGCACGGCGAGCAGCTCAAACTCCTTCAGCGGCAGGTTGACCAGCTCGCCCCGCACCGTCACCTCGTGACGGTCGAGGTCCACGATGACGTCGCCGCCGACCAGCAAGTCAACCTCCTCGTGGTCGGCCTCTCGGAGCCCGACGGCATCCAGCCCGCGACGACGCAGCACGGCACCGATGCGAGCCAACAGCTCGCGCATCGAATATGGCTTGGTGACGTAGTCGTCCGCACCGACCTCGAGGCCGACCACCGTGTCGATCTCGGAGCTCTTGGCGGTCACCATGATGATCGGCACGCTCGAGCGGGCCCGGAGCTCCCGGCACACATCCAGCCCAGACACGGTGGGCAACATCACGTCCAACAACACCAGATCGGGCTCGACCGACGGAAACATCTCCAGCGCCTCGGCGCCGGTGCGGGCCACCGCCACCTCGAAGCCCTCCCGTCCCAAGCCGACGGTGAGCGCATCGACGAACGACTCCTCGTCCTCGACGACCAGGATCGTGCCCTTGCTCATCGTGGGGTCTCCCGGCCCGGCAACCTCATCAGGAAGGTGGTGCCGACGCCCTCGGTTGAACGAACGTCCACCGAGCCACCGTGATTCTGGGTGACGTGGCGGACGATCGCCAGGCCCAGGCCGGTTCCGCCCGTGTCGCGGCCGCGGGCGCGGTCCACCCGGTAGAACCGCTCAAAGATGCGCTCGAGGTCGGCGCCGGGAATGCCGATGCCCGAGTCGGCCACCTCGACATCGATCAGGCCGCCACCGTCGCGCCGTAGCCCGATGCACACCGTGCCGCCGTCGGGCGAGTACTTCACTGCGTTGTCAACCAGGTTGTACAGCGCCGAACCAAGCTGACGGGCGTCGCCCCGTACGACCAGCCGGGTGCGCTCGTCCGGACCGCCAACCGAGATCCCTCGGTCGGCTGCGACCACCGCCACCCGAGCCAGCACCTCGTCGACCACCTCGTCGAGGGCGACGTCGGTGGAAACGGCCGGCAGCCCAAACTCGATCTGGGTCAGTTCAAGCAGGTCGTCCACCGACCTCGCCAGGCGTTGGGCCTCACCCTCGATCCGGGTGGCGAAGCGCTGCGCAGTCGCCGGGTCCGGCTCATCGGCGAGCATCTCGGCCAGCAGGGCAACCGCCCCAACAGGTGTCTTGAGCTCGTGGGAGATGTTGGCCACGAAGTCTCGACGTACCGCCTCGGTGCGGGCCACGTCGGAGTCGTCCTGCACCACGGCGACCGCGCCGCCACCGTCGAGGGGAATGGCGGTGACGACGTGGCGCTCCAATGGAGGTCCGACGAGCTCTTCAACGCGCCGCACCCGAACACCGCCGGCGGCCTCGGTCAGGGCAGCGCGCAGGCTGCGCCCCACGAGTGCCGACTCGATGCGAGGCTCCAAGAGCGAGGCACCCGCCGGGTTGCGGACCTGCACGGCGCCCGTGTCATCACAGATCACGGCCGCCACCGGTAGCGCATCGACCACCCGCTGCAGTTCGAAGGGCCCAGCGTCGACCTGTGCGTTCGACAACTCGACCTCGAGTTGTCGAACGCACAGGTGTGCCAGCGTCAAAGTCCGGCGGGTCCGGCGCCACGCAACCGCCAGTGCCCCGGCACCGACGCCCAACAGCGCCACCAACACCATCGCGGCCGTGCTCACGCGTGAACGATCAAGCTGGGGTGCTACCCGTCAGCTTCGCTGTTTTGGTTGGAGCTCGACCCTGCGGGCCCGTCGACGTCGGCAGCGGACGCCTCACTGCGTCGGGCAGCGCGCTCGGCACCCTTCTGCTCGGGCATCCAGCCGGTCACCATGTAGCGCACCCGCTCACCGATGTTGACCGCATGGTCACCGATGCGTTCGTAGTAACGCCCGATCAGGGCCAGCTGCACACCCTCCTGCAACGTCAAGCGCTCCTCGTCGTGGGCGGCAAAGATCTCAGCGATGTAGTCGCGGTGCAACGAGTCCAGCCGATCATCAAGATCATCCAGCGCCGCGGCCATCGGCGCATCGCCGTCGGCATAGGCCTGTATAGCCAACCGGTACAGCCGGGCCGCCTCCTCGCCCATCGAAGCGATCAGTCCCCGAAGACGTGGCGTGATCGTGATGCCGTAGATGCGTCGGGTGGCCTTGGCGATATTGACCGCCAAATCGCCCGACCGCTCGATCTCCGACACCATTCGGATAGCGGCCACGATCGCACGCATGTCGCCGGCCATCGGCTGTTGCAGCGCCAGCACCCGGTAGCACGACTCCTCAACCTCCACCATCAGCCCGTCGAGAATGTCGTCGTCGACGATGATCGCCTGGGCCTCGGCCAGATCGACCGCCAGCAACGTCTCCGTGGCCCTGGGAATGGTCTCGGTCACCAACGCCGCCATGGCGACGAGCTGATTGGTGATCTCATCCAGGTCGTCGTGGAAGGTTTTGCGGATGTCATGAGGGTCGACCACGTCGCTCATCATCGCACCTGTGTGTGGCTGACTCACCCGAACCGACCCGTGATGTAGTTCTCGGTGCGCTCATCGGACGGGTTGGAGAAGATCTTCTCCGTGTCGTCAAACTCCACCTGGATACCGGTTCGGCGGTCGGAGTCTTCGCTCACTTCGGTTGTAAAGAAGGCCGTTTTATCGCTCACCCGCGCCGCCTGCTGCATGTTGTGGGTGACGATCAGAATGGTGTACTCGTGCTGAAGTTCGCGCATCAGCTCCTCGATGCGGGCGGTGGCGATGGGGTCAAGCGCCGAACATGGTTCGTCCATCAGCACCACCTCAGGCTGGGATGCGATGGCCCTGGCGATGCACAAACGTTGTTGCTGGCCGCCGGACAGTCCCATCGCCGAGTCGCCCAGCCGATCCTTCACCTCGTCCCACAACGCCGCCTTGGTCAGGCTGGTCTGAACGATCTCTTCGAGGTCGGCCTTCTTGGCGCCACCCACCTTGGGGCCGTAGGCCACGTTGGCGTAGATCGACTTGGGGAAGGGGTTGGGCTTCTGGAACACCATGCCCACCCGACGCCGCACCTCCACCGGGTTAACCGCCGGGTCGTACAGGTCGACGCCCCGAAAATTGACGGAACCGGTCACCCGGGCACTGTCGATCAGGTCGTTCATGCGGTTGAAACAGCGCAGCACGGTACTTTTGCCGCAGCCGGAGGGACCAATGAACGCAGTGATCTCGCCGCTTCGAACGGTGAGGCCAACATCTCGCACAGCTTGGAACCCGCCGTAGTACACCGACAGGTCCGACACCTCGAACACGGGGGCGGTCACGAGGTCAGGCATGAGGTGCAGATCCTTATCGACGACGGCGGTGGCGTTGGCACCTCCGAGAAATCGACGGCCGGTGCGACCTGCGGACGAGGTCGGTGGGGTCGTGGCCGCCGGTCGTACGCTCTTGGAATTCATTGGCGCTTCCTCTCAAAGTAGTTGCGAGCAAAGATCGCACCGGCGTTGGCCACCAACAACACCGCCATCAGCACGAGGATCACGGCGGCCGTTACGGCGGGCCAACCTTGGGACTCGGGTTTCCTCAGGGTTCCGTAGATCACCATCGGCAGTGCTGTGAACTTGCCGGTGAGCTGATCGGGGACGGTGCCGTAGGTGGGCAACAATCCGGTGATGGCGCCCACCATGAGCAGTGGGGCGGCCTCACCGATGGCCCTGGCGAACGACAGCACCGTGCCGGTGAGAATGCCCGGCGCCGCATAGGGCAGCACGTGACTGCGGATGACCTCGGACCGGGTTGCCCCCACGCCGAATCCCGCCTCACGCAAGCTGCCCGGCACCGCCCGGATCGCCTCGGCCGAGGTGATGATGACGATGGGCAACACCAGGATGGCCATCGTCATCCCTGCGGCGATCAGCGTAGGACCGCCCGTGAACTGATACCACGCAGGGTTGGCCTTCCCGGCGCCGCCGAGGAGTTCCTTGAAGACGGCCAGCCCCAAGATGCCGTAGACGACCGACGGAACCCCGGCCAGGTTGCGGATGACCAGGTTCACCAGACGAGTGAACCTGGTGTCCCGTGCGTACTCCTCCAGATAGATCCCGGCGGCAAGCCCGATGGGGAAAGCCAAGACGGCCACGAACACGAGGATCCAGACCGTACCGATGATGCCTTGAGACACCCCGTAGGTGCCGGGCTGGCTCGACAACGTCCCACCGAGAAAGCCCATGAACCCTCGCTCGGCGAGGTAGGGCTGGGCCGCTATGACCACGTCGGCGAACAGCCACACGAGGAGGCCCATGACCACCAGGAGACATCCCGCCACCAAGCCCTTGAACACCAAGCCGGACACATCGATGCCGCCCCGGGTGATGGCCTGGCGCACCGCCTCGGCGGTGGCCTCGCGCTGGCGGCGGCGGGTGAATGCAATCGTCATGGCTACGTCCTTCTCAATAGCTCTGGCGGAAGCGGCGAACGAGCCGGTCGCCGATCAGGTTCAGCCCCAACGTGAACATGAACAGCACGAGGCCAACGACGTACAAGGAGTTGACCGGGTTGAGCGTCACGCCGCTGCTAACGGCCACCGAATCCGACCCGGCAGCGAGGTTTGCCATGGCCGACGTCATCGTGACGCCACCACCAGCCGACCCCGGACCAAACGCCCGAGCCGAACCGTTGGCACCGCCGGCCACCAGGGTGACCAACATGGTCTCGCCCAGCGCTCGGCTGGCGCCGACGATGAGGGCTGCGGTGATGCCGGAGACCGCCGCCGGCAGCACGACCCGCACGGTGGTGACCGCCTTGCGGGCACCCAGGCCCACGCTGGCCTCCCGAAGCGAGTTCGGCACGGCCGACAAGGCGTCCTCGGTGACCGAGGCAACGATGGGGATCGTCAGGATGCCCACGCCGATGCCCGCCGCGAACAGCGTGTACTTCGAGTCGAGCACGCCCTCCAGTGCGGTGGGGTAGATCACCTGAAGGATGAAGAACGCCACAACCACCGACGGCAACCCGGCGAGAATCTCCACCGACGGCTTCAACCACCGGCGTACCCGCTTCGAGGCGTACTCGGAGAGATAGACCGCCGCTCCTACCCCGACAGGCGTGGCGACCGCCAGAGCGATGCCGGTGACCCACAGCGATCCCAGCAGCAGCGTCACCAGGTCATACCGGTTGCTGCGGGGGAACCAGCCCAGGGAACTGACCAGCGATGACCACTCCACCTGGGTCAGAAACCCGGCCGATCGGATGACCAGCACGGCCAGGATGGCGACGCTGATCACGATGCTGAGGGACGCAGCCGAGCCGACGCCGGCCTTCACCAGCGATTCGATGCGGTTGCGCTGCTTCGAGCCGGCCAGATCGGCCAACGTCAGCCCGGAGCTCATGACTTGGGGGCCCCGGCCTTGGCCTGGGTCCAGGTGGTGCGGGTGGCCTCGAGGTCGGCGTCGGTCAGCGGTACGTACCCCACCTCGGGAACGGCGGCCATGCCCTCATCGGACAGGTAGAAGTCGACAAAGTCGGACAGTGCCGCATTGTCGGCCAGCTTCTCGTTGTTCACGTAGATGAACAGCGGCCGGGCCAGGGGGTAGGTGCCATCTGCGACGGTCTCAGCCGACGGGGCCACACAGCCCTCACCGCCATCGACCTCGATCTCCCGCACGCCGGTCGCCTCTTCGGCAAAGGCGAAGCCCACCCAACCGAAGCTGGAATCCACGGACTGAAGCCCGGAGATGATCTCGTTGTCGTTGGCCAGGCCTCCGTAGTCCGGACGGATCTGCGCGTCCTCGGGGATGCCTCGCTCATCGGCGATGTCCTTGATCGCCAGCTCATAGAAGGAGTCGTAGGTGCCCGACTCGGTGCCCGGGGCGAAGATCTCAAGCGGTGCATCGGGCAGCTTGGATGTGGCGCCCTTGGCGGTGGCCTCGGACCAGGTCTTCACGCCCTCGGACTCGGGACCCACCAAGCCGTAGAGGTCATCGAAGGTCAGGCACTGCACCGAGTCGTTGGACGCGTTGGTCAACACCGTGATCGCATCATTGGCGATCCGCAGCTCGGTATAGGTCACGCCCCCCTCTTCGCAGGTGGCCTTTTCCTCGTCCTTGATGGCCCGGGAGGCGTCCGAAATGTCGGTCTCGCCGGCGCAGAACTTCTTGAAACCGTCGCCGGTTCCGGGGCCTTCAACGGAAGGCAACACGCCGCCGGACTCGGCGAAGAGCTCGCCGACTCGCACCGAGATGGGCTCGACGGTGGACGAGCCCGAGATGGCGATCTCGCCTTCGGCCGCTCCTTCGCCGCCGCCGCTATTGCTCGATCCGCTGCAACCACTGACGGCAAGGCCACCGGCCAGCGCAAGTGCTGCAAATCGAAAGGCTGGACGGGTTCGCTTCTTCACTCTCGTCTCCTCGGTGTCAGGTGGTGTTCCGCCAGATGTAGGACGGAATTCGTGGTGAGGAGACGAACGGTACGGAGGTGAGTTGACGCGCAGGTGCTGCCCAGGTGAACGCCAGCTGAACAGATGGCGAACCTTCGGGTGACAGCCTCAGCCCGGGTGGGTCAGGCCCGGGTGGGTCACTGCCGATTGGTTCATCACTCCCCCACCTCGATTCACTGCCGGTTGGCGCTCATTCGAGTTGGCTGCCGTCGGGGCGGGTGGTGTGCCACGTGCCGGTCGGGTCCCGCTGGATCCGGAAGCCCTTCTGTTTCCAGCGGTTGTGTTT